>CALVLX010000024.1 GCA_944341195.1 uncultured Clostridia bacterium | reverse complement strand
AAATAACGGGGCCGGGAGTGATGAAGTTTGCGATCTAATCATGCGCGTCAAACATCTCGTCAAACAAAAGTCAGGCGTTTGTCTGACGGAGGAGGTGGTGTTTGTCGGTCATTTTAATTGATGTTTTTTTATTTATTTCATCCCGTCGCGCTATATTTTTTTCTTGAATTTTATCTCTTATTTTGATATTTTTTAATTTACAAACTACTCTGCTACACATAAAGGAAGAAATTATGTTACTTACAGGCGATTATCATACGCATACGCCCTATTCCCATGGTAAAAATACGGTATTGGAGAATGCGCTTGCCGCAAAGGAACGCGGACTCAAGGAGATTGCCATCACTGACCACGGGTTCAATCATCTTCTTTTCGGGCTCAAACGCTCCAAACTCAAAGACCTGCGCCGCGAGATCGAGGAGGCAAAGATTCAGACCGGAATAAATGTTCTGATGGGAATGGAGAGCAATCTCATATCCCTCGGCGGTCTGACAGACATGAAGGAGAGCGATTATAGTTATTTTGATATTTTTCTCTTCGGTATTCATTCAATTTTAAAGTATTCGCGCCTTTCCGATGCCTATCACATCATGCTGAAGAACTATTTTTATTATAAAACAGGCAAACGTCCTCCCGAAAGCGTCGTTAAAAGCACTACGCGCGCCTACGTCAATGCCGTAAAAAATAATCCCGTGGACATCCTTACTCATATAAATTACAAGTGTTTTTGTAATTTGGAGGAGGTCGCAAAGGTCTGCGCCGATTACGGCACTTATATTGAGATAAATACCAAAAAGAGTCACGTCTCCGCGGAGGAACTCAATGCGATGGCGCGTACGGGCGTGCGCTTTGTCATCGACTCGGATGCGCATTCGGCCGACAGAGTGGGGGATACCCTTATAGCCGACCGCCTTCTCGCCGAGGCCGATATCAGTCTTTCGCAGATAGATAATATCGATGGGCGCCGCCCCGTATTCCGCTTTGACGAATATAAGAGGGCGCATCTTTGACTTTTAAACTGTATTTTGCCGTTTATGGCAAATATGTGTTGTCTTTGCCCGCTTTTTCGCTTATAATATTTTATGTGCTCTTCCGCAGTTTTCAGCGGAGGGCGGAGATCGGATATGGCTAGTTTTACCGAAGAGATAAAACAGGAGATCATAAGCAACGGAATAGAGGGGAGGAAGTGTAAACTCGCCTTTCTTTCCGCATTTATTAGAACGAGCGGAAGCGTCATTTCAAAGGGCGGCAATTTCGGCTTCGAGATAATTACCGAGAGTAAAAGTACGGCAACTTTTCTCTGCGAAATGCTCGAAAACGACTTCTCTCTCACCCTGGACAGCGCCGGCATCAGGTACGATAATTTCACGGGCAGGGACAAGCTCAATTTTACTTGTGTGGATGAAAACGCCGGCCGAGTCCTATCCGATCTTGCGATAGTGAGATACCGTGACGACGGCGTATCCCTTATGTTCGGCATCGACGACAAGATCATACCCGACGTCGAATGCGTCTCCGCTTTTTTAAAGGGCGCCTTTCTCGGCGGCGGCAGCTGCACCCTGCCCGACGAGGGCAGCTATAGCCGCACAGGGTATCACTTTGAGGTTGTATTTTCCAACAAGACGACGGCCGATGATTTCTGCGATATGCTCTGCGCGCTGGATGTGCTCGCCAAACTCGTCGCAAGAAAGGAGAGTGCCGTAGTATACGTAAAGAGCAAGGAGGTCATTTCCGACCTTTTAAATGCGATGGGAACGGAAAAATGCCTGGAAAAGCTCAACAGGCTCGTAGAGCTGAAGGACAGGACTAATAACGTCAACCGCGCAAGCAATTGTTCGGTCTCAAATATCGATAAAACGGTCACGGCCTCGGTAAATCAGATAAGCGCGATTGAGACAATTCGCCAGACGATAGGATTAAAAAATCTTTCGCCCCTTCTCTTCGAGGTGGCCGAAGCCCGCCTGGCCGACCCCAATGCCTCCATGCAGGAACTTGCGGACAGGCTGAAGATAAGCAAGAGCTGTATAAACCACCGCATGAGAAAGATAGCCGAAATGGCGCGTTCGCTGAGCCAGGACTGACGGAGAAATTTCAGGTAGTTAACGCCATGCCGAAAAGATATAAAAAGCCTGCAACAGACCGGCGGCGGTATGCAAACCGTCCGTTTTTCGTAAAATGGTTAAAAAACTTTGCACCCCTTTTATCGGACGGGAATTTCGATAGGTACATAGACGGGCAGTACGTATGGCATATCTTCAGCTGGCGACTCATACCCGACGGAAGCTACGAGATGGGAGACGCCGCCCGCGCGGCCTTCGACAATGCGGATAAAGAGGGAGCAAAGTATATATTTTTGTGGTCGGACGGCGAAAAGCCCGACGCCCTCCCCGAAAAATATTTCAATGCGGCGGGAATAGAGAGCGGCGACAGTGTCGGCAAAAATTTTGAGTGGACTTACGTGGTCACGCACGAAACTTCGTGCGGCTGCGGCCCGTATTTTATGAAAAAGCGCACCCGAGACTGACCGTGCCGCAGCGCAGCGGCTTTGAGACTGTATTTGAGGACAACAGAT
>CALVLX010000023.1 GCA_944341195.1 uncultured Clostridia bacterium | reverse complement strand
GAGGCTTCTCGAAGCCCGCGGTAGTCCTTTTTGACGAGGCAAGCCGCATAGATGACTCTGTGTACGATGCAGTCAGGCCAATGATAACGGGATCGCGCGCATCTTCAGAAATTTGATTTATTATGTGCGACTGCTCAAGATGACAACGGCTGGCTTACCCGCGCGGAGAATTCAGAAATTTGATTTATTATGCGCAGCTGCTCAAGATGACAATGACGGACATAGCCCTGCTTTGAGATCTTTCGACGACGCCGTGCAAAAGCGCGGCTGCTCAAGATGACAATAACGGGCTTACCCACGGGGAGAATTCAGAAATTTGATTTATTATGCGCGGCTGCTCAAGACGACAACGCGCAAAATGTTTAAGCGGCTTGGGAGGCCTCCTCCGCATACTCCTGCGAGAGCTGTGAGCAGACGTACCTGAGTTCTTCGTCGGCATAAGTGACAGACCACTCCGCGGGGGAGGATTTGCAGCCGTCGTCCACGCCCACGCCGACTTCGTGTATGCACCTGCCGTTGGGCCACAGAATGCGCGCAACCGTAAGTTTGAGCGCTTCGCCGCTGATATATTCGAACGTGGACTGCATTATACCCTTGCCGTATGTGCGGCAGTTCTTCTGCTCCATGCCGGAGGCGGCGAGGTATGCCTGCGAAAAATCGGAGACGTAGATATCCCCGTAATCTATGACGCCGTTGGAGACGAGCACGCCGATGAGGGCTTCGGACGCGCTGGCGGTTCCGTTGTTGGCGAGCACCGTTACGGGCGTGCCGGCGGGGAGATAGCAGGAGGAATCCTGCGTGAAGGAGATGACGCTGTAGCCGGTGTTATACTTTTCCTTTTTGAACTGCGCGGTCATGGCTGTATCGCTGCGCTCATCGAGATCGGCCGTGAAGAGATGGGCGAGCCGCTGCATGACGTCCACCAGTCCCCCGCCGTTGTTGCGGAGATCGAGGATGAGCGAAGTGCAGCCGACATCGTTGAAGATGCGCAGAAGTTCGGCCATTTCGGCTGCGGCGTTGCCGTAAAACTGCGAAAGCCCTATTATGGCCGCGCCCTCGGGGAGGAAGGAATGTTCATCCGTCTGCCCGTAATTTATGGACATCGTGCCGGAGGCGCTGTAATTTATCTTCCACACCCTGTCGGCAGTGGCCATGTAACAATAGCTCATGGTGTACTCCTGCCGCGACAGAGTAAATTCTCCCCTGTCGGTGACGAGGGTGAACTCCTCCCCCTCGCCGCGGGCGCCTATGAAGGAGGAGAGGTCGTTGTTTGCGGAGATCGCGGTCTCCTCCCCCTCCGCCGTGCGCGCACCCGTTATGAACATGCCGGCGCGCAGGCCTGCGCGCTCCGCTGGCGAATTGCCGAGCACGGAGACGACGTAAACCCCGCTGCCGAAGGAGAGGCCGTATTCGGGCGGGATATACTGGTAACTTATGCCTATGCCGCTGCGGCTGCCCTCGTTGGAGGCCTTTATCTGCGCGTATTCGGCGGCGGTGTAGTAGCCGGAGTAGATATCGAGCACGTTGCCGCTCAGATTTTCCAGTCCCGCCTCCCTTACACTCTCTTCGGAGACGTCCTCATAGTAGTATTCCTCTATGAGGGCGACGGCCCAGTCGGTTACCGAAAAGTAGATACCGCACTGCGGAGAGCAGGCGCCGAGCACGGAGAGCGAGAACACGAGCAGGGCGATTATGCACGTTGAAAGCCATTTTTTGATTGTATTCATAAACTATCCTATTTTGCGCGGTAGAGCGCGAGCAACAACAGCAGCGTGAGAGCATCGCCGAAGGAACAGGGATCGAGCCCCGTGACCGAGCGCACTTTGTTGAGCCTGTAGATGAGGGTGTTGCGGTGCATGAAGAGGGCGCGCGCCGTGGCGGAGACGTTGAGGTCGTTATCGAAGAGACAGCGGAGGGTGGACATCATCTCCCTGTCTTCAAAGATCTTGACGTAATTTTTTAAATCGTAGCCTTCGAGCAGTTTTTCCCTGCGGGATTTGCCCAGAGCGTTGACAACGCGTATGAGCGACAGGCCGTTGTTTTCCGAAAATGGCATGATTCACCTTTTTAATGCGTGCGCGTGCAATCTGCAGGGGCAGATAATTAATTTTTATCCGCACACAATAGTATTATACTATATGCGCAGAAATTTTTCAATGATTTTTGCCCCGCAAGATACAAAGGGCGCTTAAAGAGCAACGAAAGGCGACCGCCCGAATGACGACGGCGGACTTACCCCCGCTTTGAGATCTTTCGACTCGTCGCAACAAATTGCGCTTTGAGCAAGCCGTATAAATGCGGCTTGCAACTACGCTCCATTGTTCTTCTCAAACGGCGCAAGGGCAACGCCGTTTTCGGTCACCACGTCGGGCGTGCTTATGCCCTCGTTCACCTCGCAACACGCAAACAGCGCGTGAGTGCTGTTTGCAGAAGTGTGTTGCTCGCCCTCTTCACGCAAAAGCCACGGTTTTGCGTGAGAATTTAGAAATTTAATTTATTACGCGTGCTCCGCTCAAGATGACATATAGTGGCTTTGCCAAACATCACCCTCTTATCAAGATGACAGGATAGGGGTTTCTACCAAACATAACCCCGTCACCGTCATTTCGACCGAGCGAAGCGAGCGGAGAAATCTCAATCCCCGGTCGCAACAATACATTATTCAAATACTCGCGCCGCAATCGGGCTGCCCCTGTCAAGGGGAAGTGGCTTGCGTGGCAAGCCGAAAGGGTTTTATTTAAAGTAATATTTCCGCACATGCCAAAACTTCGAGATCTTTCGACTGCGCACGCTTACGCGTGCTCCGCTCAAGATGACATTGCAGGGTTTATCCCGGCTTCAAGATCTTTCGGCTTCGCTCAAGATGACACAGCAAAGGCATTCCTAAACATCATCTTTCCAGTCATTTCGACCACACCCATTTTCTGTCATTTCGACCGAGCGGAGCGAGCGGAGAAATCTCAAAGTCCGGTTGCATTAATGCAATAAACCGCCAAACAAACCCAAACTTCGAGATCTTTCGACTGCGCACGCCTACGCGTGCTCCGCTCAAGATGACATATCGTGGCTTTGCCAAACATCACCCTCTTATCAAGATGACGGGGCATGGGGTTTACAGGGCACTTCCTTCCCGCCGTTCAGGCCGGACGGGCGAGGGCGGACACGGATGTTTTTTGCCCGCAAAAAGAGGCAAAATTACTCCACGGAGGGCACGCAAGGGGACGCGCGAAAAAAATTTACAAAAAAAAGTGTGTAATATCAACAAAATTTTTGTATTGACCTTGACATATAGCGAAAATTGTATTAAAATATATGAAGTAGAAGTATTTAGATTTCTTCTGCAAGGGTAAAAATTTGTAGGCTTGAGCGCGGCGGCGCGGCGAACGCCCATGCGCTTGAATTTAAATAACTGTTACGGAGAATTACTATGACAACTGTTAACAAAAAGAAGCCAATCAAGACCGCTGTAGTTGTAACCTACGTGATAGCAACGCTGTTGCTCATCGCGGGCTGGTTCGTACCCGCCTTTGGCTACGGCCAGGGGATTAAACTTGCGGATTCGATGCTGTTCTGGTATGTGCCCGGCATCCTCAACGCATTCCTCTTCCCCTACCTTGGCAAAAACCTCTTTATCGGTACCCATATCGATAAATATTCACTGCCCGGATTTGCAGAATTCGAATCGCGCGTCATCCCCGGCGTTGACATTCAGATCATCGCCCTGATGCTCCTTTTGTATCTGCTCATCACCGTGCTGGCAATAATTTTCCTTATCCCCGTTGCCCTCGGCAAAAAGGATAAAAAGACTAGCCTGACATGCGCTTATGTTATTGAAGGCGCCGCCCTTACCGCTCTGGGAATACTCTTTATATTCTCCGCATGGGAGACAAACCTCAGCACCACGGCCAAGGGTTTCCTCAACCTCATATGCGTATTCGCCGCCGTTTTAGTAATACTCTTCGTACAGTCCATAATCGAAAAGAAATCTTACGGCGTCGTAAAGATGTTCCTCTTTGCATTCTCGGCTGCGGCATTCTTATTCGCCATGTTCGCAATCGACAAGATGATAGCCATCATATGCGATACGTTCAAGATGAGCAACGTATGGGAAGCCATCCTCAACGCATTCAACGTTGACGGCGGTCTGTATGTCGCAAACGGCACCGCAGTTACCGGCTTCAACGCACTCAAGGATATGATAGGTGGTATGCTTTCGGGCAATTCTTCGGCCATCTGGGACGGCGACGCCGCCATCACGGCCAACATCGTAAACGTCGGCGTGCTCGCCCTGTTTGCCGTGCTTGCGTTCAACCTCATCGTTGATTTCGTAGGCCTCATGGCAGGCAACAAGTACAACAAGAACGGCGTCCTCCTCACCCACAAGGGCGGAAAGATCTTCGGCGTAATAAGGTATGCCGTAGCGCTCGCAATAGCAATCGTTATCGAAGTATGCACCGTAGTGGATAAGTCCATGGCAGACGGCGTATGCCTCTACTTCGTAGTTGTATTCATACTTATTAACCTTGTCATAGATATAATAAGGCTTGCACGTGTTCCCGCACAGCAGAGAAAGGCAGACGCACAGCAGGCAGACGTCAACATGCACTTTGTTGAAGAGGGCATGACCGCACGCGACGACGAACAGACCGAAATAATAAGCGAAGGCGCCGTTGCCGCTCCCGCTTACGCAACTTCGGCCTATGCGGCAGACGCAACCGCGGCGCAGCCCGTTGAACCCGCCGCAGAAGAACAGGCCTCCGAAGACGAGCAGCTTGAAATTGAAGAGCTTCCCGAAGAGGGCGCCGAAGAAGAGAACGCACCTTACGTTTACACTCCCAGACCTGTCGTTTACAACGGGCCTACGGATGCCTTCCTCGATACGCTCACGACCGAAGAGAAGATCGAATTCTGCAAGGTATTCCTCGACAAGTCCAAGGGCAATCTTCCCGCAAAGATGCCCGAATACGAGATAGGCGGAAGCAACGACGACTTCTTCCCTGCGATATTCATCAACCTCGGAAGATTCCGCGCAATGCTTACGAGCAGTCTGCTCCGCAAGATCTACAAGTACCTCAACACAAAGTAATTCACTTTCAATAAACCACAGGCGCCGCCGGCAGGGAAAACTGCCGGCGGCGCTTTGTTGTAAGTATAGAATGATGCCTTGTTGCAACCGAGCTTTGAGATTTCTCCATTCCGCACGCCGAAGGCGTGCTACAGTCGAAATGACAGAAAATGGCGTGGCCGAAATGACAGTGACGGGGTTATGTTTTGTAGAAGCCCATACCCCGTCATCTTGATGAGAGTGTGATGTTTGGTGGAAGCCCCCACTCTGTCATCTTGAGCGGAGCACGCATAGGCGTGCGCAGTCGAAAGATCTCAAAGCATGGGTAAGTGCGGCGGTGCTCTTTCATTATTGCCTTATTGCAGTCGAACTTTGAGATTTCTCCACTCGCTTCGCTCGGTCGAAATGACAGGAAAAGAGTGTGGTTGAAATGACAGCCAGGCAGGGTTAAATTACATAAAGGTGATGTTTGGTGGAAGCCCCTACTCTGTCATCTTGAGCGGAGCACGCATAGGCGTGTGAAGCCGAAAGATCTCAAAGTTTGGGTATGTGCGGATGCGTTACTTTAAATAAAACCCTTTCGGCTTGCCGCGCAAGCCACTTCCCCTTTGCAGGGGCAGCTTGATTGCGGTGCAAGTATTTGAATAACTCCTCGTTGCAACCGAGCTTTGAGATTTCTCCATTTCGCGCGCCGAAGGCACGCTTCAGTCGAAATGACAGGAAAAGGGCGTGGCCGAAATGACGTGAGGAAATAACCTTACTTTGAGATTTCTCCGCTCGCTGCGCTCGGTCGAAATGACAGAAAAGGGCGTCATAGAAATATCCCGAAATTTGGTTACCCGGAGCATGAAAAAACGGAGTACATGTACTCCGTTTTTTTTTGCTGTTATATACACAGGCCGCACAGGGCGGAAGATCATTGCATGTCTTCCGGACGGCAGCCGCCTATCTTTATTCTGGCGACAATGCCGTCGTCTTCAAACGAGACATCCCCCTTGCAGACGACGTTGACGATATACAGTCCGCGGCCGCTTTCGGCCATTGCGTCGGGAAGTTCGCGGCAGAGGCGGAATGACTTGCGGCTGCCCGAAGAGACGCATATTACGATATCATCCCCCTCCACTTCGCCCGAAAAACTTGCGCTGTTGCCGCAGTGGCGGATGACGTTTGTGATGAGTTCGCAGCCGACGAGGCGGCTGAAGAAGACGTCGTCTTCCGTCATGCCGGCGGAGCGCAGGTATTCCACAAAGCTCTGCAACGAAGAATGCATCTGCGTTAAATTTTCGACCTTGAAGGCTATCATTTTGTGAGCGCTTCCTTTAGCTTGGCTATTATTTTGCGTTCGGCGCGCGAGACGAACATCTGGCTGACGCCGAGTATCTTGCCCGTTTCGGCCTGGGATTTGCCCTCCACATAGCGCAGCGCGATGACGCGCTGTTCGGTGGGATCGAGTTTTTTTATCTCCGTCCTGAGGGCGTCGGCGTCTTCAAACCTTTCAAACGACGAGGCGTCGTCGGCTATGACGTCGTAGAGCGGGGCGTCGTTTTCGCCGTCGCCCGACTTGACGGGCGCATCCAAAGAGACGGGCGCCTTGCTCTCCATGGCCTCGATGATGTCCTCTTCGCTCTCGCCGAGAATTTGCGAGAGCTGGTGGACGGTGGGCTTTACGCCGTTATCCCTGTAATAATCGTTGATGGCCGCCCTGACCTTTGCCGACAGCGCGTACAGCTTGCGGGGAAGGCGGACGGAGCGGGAATAATCGCGGAAGTAGTTGCGGATTATGCCCGTAATCGTGGGGGTTATGTACGTGGTGAACTGGTTGCCGAGGTCGGGGTTGAATTTTTCAACGCCCGAAATGAGCGCTTCGGACGCGACCTGCAAAAGATCGTCGTACTCAACGCCCCTGCCCGCAAACTTTTTTGCGAGTATTTCCGCCACATACATGTAATTTTCTACAAGCTCATTGCGTATCTTTATGTCACCCGTCTGACGGTACCTGCGAAAGAGCTCGGCTGCCTTTTCGTTGGTCATACTTTTAACACAATTTTACTTATTGCCGCGCCCTCCCTGACTATATCGCAGGAGGATACGAGCGCGGAGATGAGCGCCAGGGAGAATTCGTTTTGCCCTTCGACGAGGGAAGCGCCGTCGAAGCCGCAGATTTCGGCGATGAGGCCATCATCCGTGCCCAGAGTTATTTCGGCGCCGTCGAAGCCGCAGTTCTTTAAGATGAGGCAGCTTTCGGTGACGCACACTTTGAAATCTTCGGCCGAATCGACGTCGAGATCGGCAGCGGCGCACACGCCGCCCACGGCGAGGCGCACGGCTGTGAAATATTTACTGTCCGAAAGACAGAACGAAACCTTGAAATTCTTCATTATCTTAACTCCAGAACTTTATCGAGCGCGCAGATTTCGAATAATTTTCTTATGCGCGGCTGAAGATTTATGAGCGCAAGTTTTTTTCCGTCGGCGGTGAGGCGCTTATATATCCTTACGATTTCGCCTATAATGGTGCTGTCGATAAACTGCAGAGAGGCGCAGTCGAGCACCATATCGCCCTTCATCGCCTCGTATTCGCCGAAGATGAGACTATCCATCTCCTCGCAGCGCGAGGCGTCTATCTCGCCGCCGAGCTCTACGGTGATGAGTTCGGGGGTGTGGGATTTTACCGAAATATTTGTGTTGTGCATAAATTTTTGCTCCGTTATGTTCTTTTATATATATAAACGCATTTTTATATCCGCAAACCCATTATAACACAACTTTATCCCTCTTTCAACACAAAATTACGGCAAAGGCGTTCCCGGATATCCTCCCCACTGTAGCCTTGGCGGGGCGGCTTGAATTTTTATTCCCACATGTATCGGAATATGCGTGCTTGTGCCCATTTCGACAACTTTTATACATAAAAAATTCATTTGACTTTGACGGCAATTTGTGGTAAAATTATATAAATACACAAAAATAATTCAGGGAAGTGATTTAATTTGGATTTCAACGCAGCTAATTTGATAGTTAAATATTCGCACAGGATATCCCAGCTGGCCAAGCGCGAACAGGGCGACAGGATAGCGCCCGAATTATACGAAAAGTACGACGTAAAGCGCGGGCTGCGCGATAAAAACGGCAGGGGCGTGCTCTGCGGGCTTACGGAAATTTCCGAAGTGACGAGCTGGGACGTAATAGACGGCGTAAAGACGCCCATACCCGGCGTGCTGTGCTACCGCGGATACAACATTAAAGACCTGGTTGCCAACTGCGTGAGGGAGAACAGGTTCGGATTTGAGGAGACGGTTTACCTGCTGCTCTTCGGCGAACTGCCCGACAGGCATGAACTGGGCAGCTTTAAGGACATGCTGGCGGAATTTATGGTGCTGCCGCGCAACTTTGTGCGCGACGTAATAATGAAGACGCCTTCCAGCGACATAATGAACATGCTTGCGCGGTGCGTGCTCTCGCTCTACAGCTACGATCCCGATCCCGACAACATAATGATATCCAACGTGCTGAGGCAGAGCCTGCAGCTCATCGCGCAGTTCCCCATGCTGGCGGCCTATTCGTTCAGGGCGTATAAATACTACGACGTGAGCGATGCTTCGCTGATAATACATAAGCCGCTGACGGAATATTCGATGGCGCAGAACCTTTTGCACATACTGAGAAAGGACAACCGCTTTACCGACCTGGAGGCCAAAGTTCTGGATATCTGCCTGACGCTGCACGCAGACCACGGCGGCGGCAACAACTCCACATTTACCACGCACGTGGTAACTTCATCGGGCACGGACACGTACTCTTCCACCGTGGCTTCGCTG
>CALVLX010000022.1 GCA_944341195.1 uncultured Clostridia bacterium | reverse complement strand
GTATTTCGGCATATAACTGACAGTTTTTGAGCAGTTCTTCGTGTGTGCCGCAGCCTACGAGTCTGCCGCCGTCGAGCACGAGTATCTTATCGGCGTTGCGGATGGAGCTCGTGCGCTGCGAGACAATAAATACCGTGGGACGGTAATCGAGTTCGCGCAGATTTGCGCGCAGTTTTGCATCCGTAGCGTAGTCGAGCGCCGACGCGCTGTCATCCAGAATGAGTATTTCGGGGCGCTTTACGAGTGCCCTGGCTATGGTCAGCCTCTGCCTCTGTCCGCCGGAGAAGTTTGCCCCGCCCTGCTTTACGTATGCATCCAGTCCGCCGTCCTTTGCGTTGACGACGTCGGACGCGCACGCGCTGTCGATGGCGCGCAAAATCTCCTCGTCGGTCGCTTGGGCGTTGCCCCACTTCATATTGTCGCGTATCGTGCCGCTGAACAGCACTGCGCGCTGGGGAACGACTCCGCACATGTCGCGCAGTCTTACGTCTCCTATCGAGCATACGTCGGCGCCGCCGATGGATACCTTTCCTTCGCTCGCTCCGTAAAAGTGGGGAATGAGGTTGACAAGCGTGCTCTTGCCTGCGCCCGTACCGCCTATTACGCCTATTGTCTGCCCCCTTTCGGCGGTAAAATTGATGTCGGTAAGGGCGTTGGCGCCGCTCGTATAGCGGGCGCAGACGTTCTTAAACTCTATAAAGTGTCCGTTGCCGTTGCCGAATGGAGACGTTTCTCCCTGCGTGACGAGGGAAGGCATATCGAGGATTTCGCTCACCCTCCCCGCGCACGCAAAGGATTTGGTGACGGTGATTATGAGGTTTGCCAGCTTGATAAGTTCAACGAGGATCTGCGCCATGTAATTATAGAGCGCTATCACGTCGCCCTGCGAGAGCATACCTCCGTCAACTTCGAGCGCTCCGAAATAGATGAGTATTATCGTGCCCACGTTGATTATCGCGTAGGTCAGCGGATTCATGAGCGCCGAAATGAGCCCCGCAAATTTCTGGGAGGCGCAGAGCGCGGAGTTGCGCGCATTATAATTTTTTATCTCTTCATCCTCTTTGCAGAAAGCGCGCAGCACTCTCACGCCGACGAGAGTCTGTCTTGTAGATGCGGTCAGCTTGTCGAGGTTTGCCTGCGACTTTTTATATAGAGGAATGGTTACGAGCATAATGCCGAATACTACTACGCAGAGCACGGCGATCGTGACTGCGAGAATTTCGCCCGCAGCAACGCTTATCGTGAAGGCCATTATCATGGCGCCGAAGACGATAAAGGGCGAGCGCATAAACAGTCTCAATACGAGATTGACGCCCGACTGAATCTGGTTGACGTCGCTCGTCATGCGCGTGATCATGCGCGACGTGCCCACGCCGTCAATCTGCGAATAGGTGAGCGACTGCATCTTTTTAAAGAGATCGCTCCTCAGTTCCTTGGCGAAGCCGACCGCGCTTCTCGCCGCAAAGTACTGCGCCGTCACCGCGCTTGCCAGCCCCACAAGCCCCAGGGCCACCAGTACGAAGCACATTCCCGTAACATAAGAAGCCCCCCTCCCGCCTGTGACGCCGTCGTCTATGATGGACGCCACGATGAGGGGAACGATAAGTTCGAAGGATGCCTCCAGCAGCTTAAAAAAAGGCGCCAGAATGCTTCCCAACTTGTAGTGTTTAAGATATTTCAATAATTTTCTCATACAAAAATTATACCAAACGATACGTGAAAAAGCAATCGTAATTGAATTTATTTGCAATTATTCTCGCCATCTGATACAATTATTTTATGGCATACGAGGTCTATTTAAAGAAAAACGAAGAAAAACGCATTGCGGCAGGCCACAGCTGGGTTTACGCCAACGAAGTCGCGCGCATAGAAAATACGGACGGAAGCGCAAAAAACGGCAGTCTTGCCACTGTTTTCGCACACGACGGCAGATTTATCGGCAAAGGTTACATCAACCACGCATCGAAGATACTCGTCCGCATCTTTATCAGAAACGGCGACGAGGACGGAAAGGAACTCTATTTAAAGCGCATAAAGGCGGCCGACGATTACAGGAGAGCCCTGGGCTACAAAAATTGTTACCGCATGGTGTTTGCGGAAGCGGACGACCTGCCCGCGCTGATAATAGACAGATATAACGACGTGCTCGTCATGCAGTGCCTGTCGCTCGGCATAGACATGCGCAAAAAAATGATCGTCGAATGCCTGCAGGAGTTGTTTTCTCCTAAGGGTATCTATGAGCGCAGCGACGTGGCAGTGCGCAAAAAAGAGGGCTTGCCCGAGGCGAAGGGACTGCTTTCCGGTCAGGTCGGGGACTACGTCGAAATAGAAGAAAACGGCATAAAGATGCTTGTTGACGTAAAAAATGGTCAGAAGACGGGCTACTTTCTCGATCAGAAGGAAAACAGATTTGCGGTGAGAAGGTACTGCGCGGGCGCGGATGAAGTGCTTGACTGTTTTTGCAACAGCGGCGGATTTTCGCTCAATGCGGCCACCTCTGCAAAAAAAGTCATCGCATGTGACATCTCCGAACTTGCCCTGAAGAACGTGCGCGACAACGCCGCGTTAAACGGATTTGAAAATATCCTTACGCTGTGCGGGGATGTATTTGAAGTACTGCGCGGATTGAGACAGCAAAAACGCACGTTCGACGTAATAATCCTCGATCCCCCCGCATTCTGCAAGAGCGCGGATCAGGTCAGGGATGCGTACCGCGGCTACAGGGATATCAATGCCGCCGCCATGAAGTTGGTAAAGAGCGGCGGATTTTTGATAACGTGTTCGTGCTCGCACTACATGACGATGCCACTCTTTGAAAAGATGCTCATTGAGGCGGCCAGGCAGTCCGGAAGAATAGTACGCTCTGTCGAAGTTAAGACGCAGGCTCCCGATCATCCGTCCCTTCTCTGCGCTGAAGAGACGCAGTATCTGAAATTTTTTGTACTGCATATAAAATAGATAAAATACAGCAAAACGGCGGCAAAATTGCCGCCGTTTTATATATGTTATGTCAGATATAATACTATTTAAAAACGCAAATAGTATTTAAAATGCCCAGTTGCCGTCCTTGAAAATCTGAACGCGCTTGCCGTCCTTGGTTACGCCCACTATCGAAAGATCTTTGCTGCCGATCATAAAGTCAACATGTATCATCGAACTGTTTACTCCCAGTTTTTCGCACTCTTCGTTTGTGTACTGTTCGTAATTTTCAAGGCAGTTATTGAATCCGCGCCCGAGCGCCAGATGGCAGCTTGCGTTTTCATCGAAGAGCGTATTGTAAAAGAGGATGCCCGTATTGTTTATGGGTGAATCATAGGCGATGAGCGCAACTTCGCCGAGCATGGCCGCGCCCTCGTCCATCGCCACCATTTTTTCAAGAACATCCTGATTTTTTTCCGCGCCTACCTTTACAACCTTCCCCCCTTTGAATTCAACCCAGAAATTTTCAATGAGTTTTCCCTGGTAGGAGAGCGGCTTTGTCGAAACGACTTTGCCCTCCGCTCTGCCGCGCATGGGAGACGTGAATACTTCCTCGCTGGGGATATTGGGGTTGAAATAGATGTTGTTGCCGAGCGTTGTCTCCCCGCCGCCGCAAAAGATGCCCTTTTCGTTGAGTCCAACAACAAAATCGGTGCCGTTGGAGCTCTTGTATTCGAGTCTGTCAAAGCGGTAGTCGTTTAAGAATTTACATCTTTTTGCAAGATTTTTATTGTGCCTGTCCCATTCCGCGATGGGATCTTCGGTGACGCGCGAACAATTTAGAATGGCCTCCCAAAGTTTTTCCACCGCCTGTTCCGCGGAGAGATCGGGGAAGATCTTTAACGCCCACTCCCTTCCGGGAACGGCTGCTATGCACCACTGGTATTTGTTTTCGGCTGCATCGCGGAAGGGCTTGATGAAGGGGAAACGCGCCATGTTCGCAGAGGCGATTTTTGCGCTGTCCGTGCCGGCGAGGCCGTCGGGATCTTCCGAATCGAGCCACAGCAGGCAGGGCAGTTTATCGACGCGGTTCTGCCACTCCGCCCTTTCGATATCGGTAAATTCAGAGAGCGTTTCAAGAGTGCGGTAGACGTAATTGAGCTTGCTTACAGGCATATACGACCATTTGACGGTGACGCGTTTTGCGCCCGCCTTATAGCACTCCTCAACGACCATGGTGACAAATTCGGGCTGATCCAAACCGCACTGCACGATGACTTCCTGTCCTTCGCGCACGTTGAGGCCGCTCCTGACTATGAGTTTTGCGTAATTTTCGAGTCTTGTCTTTTCCATATTATTTTTTTAATCCTTTTTCGCGGGATTCTTTATTGAGCTGACACGCGACGGCGAGGAGCTGATCTTCGGTGGCGTCGGGATTTTCGCCCATAAACCATACCATATCGTCTATCTCGTCCTCCAGCTTCAGCAAAAGCAGAATGGAGACCATTGTTTCCCTTTTCACGCCGCGCGCATGGAGCGCGAAGCCGAGCATTTTTTCCTTATCGGTGAGAGCCATATAAAAATACCGCCATTAATATTATCTATTGCATTTTAGCATTTTAAAAAAAATTTGTAAAGAATAATTGCAATGCGGCACAAAAATGCTTGATTTTTTGTGCAATTTTTAATATCATATTAATTGCTTGCGGCGAGCCGCAGGTACCGTATGCGGAGATGGCTGAGCGGTTTAAGGCGCACGATTGGAAATCGTGTTACGGTTAACCCCGTACGGAGGTTCAAATCCTCTTCTCCGCGCCAAAGCCTCT
>CALVLX010000021.1 GCA_944341195.1 uncultured Clostridia bacterium | reverse complement strand
TTCCGATCTCTCTTACCCGTACTTTGAGATCTTTCGACTGCGCTCAAGATGACATAACGGGCTTTGCCAAACAACGCTCTATGTCATTTCGACCGAGCGCAGCGAGCGGAGAAATCTCAAAGCCCGGTTAAGACAAGCCAATTACAACCTCACCAAGCGGACAGGCTGTGTTTAGCACGGCTTGTCAAAAGGGGCGTGGTATTTCCGCAATATTAGAGTTTTCGACGTGTCCTGCACGGAGAAAACTCCCTCCGGGAGCAAACGAACTCAAGCCGTGCCGCAATGAAATTGCGGCTTGCGAAGGTGAGTTTGCGGTTTGCGCGCAGCGCAAAAATCAAATCAAAAATCTCGCGCAAAACTGTAGTATTTGCGCGAAAGGTGAGACGCAACCTCCCGAAAAGTACAAATCGTACTTTATTAACGGCTTGTAAAAGGAGGGGGTGCCTACAAGAAGTCGAGTTTTCGACGTGTTTTGCACGGAGAAAACTCCCTCCGGGAGCAAACGAACTCAAGCTGTGCCGCAATGAAATTGCGGCTTGCGAAGGTGAGTTTGCGGTTCGCGCACAGCGCAAAAATCAATTCAAAAATCTCGCGCAAAACTGTAGTATTTGCGCGAATGGCGCGGGCGCAATCGGCGAAAACGTCAAGACGAGTAAAACTCGTCTTGATAAGAGCAAGATTTGCGCCCCGCGCCGAGGTAGGTTTTCGGCTCAACACTACCGCATAAAAAAACCGAACAAGGAGAAAGTGCGTAAGGGCATCTCTGCGGGACGGTTATCGCCGTCCCGTTTTTCAATGCAAAAATATTGAAACGCAATATTTTCAGTCATGCGCAGGGCGTAAATTGTCCCGTCTGCGCCCCGTCAACCGAAAGTATTTAAAGAGCTGCCAGGCCGTGCGCACTCAAAAATCAATGCACAACAAAAAATTTCAGTTCACCACCCTCATGATCTGCCGCGCAGGGCTCATCGCCGCGCTGTACACGGCCGTAACCTGGGCTCTCGGCGCGTTTGCATACGGCCCCTTTCAGATCCGCCCCGCCGAGGGACTTATAGTGCTTTCGGTATTCTACGCCGAAGCCGTGCCCGGACTGTACGTGGGATGTATGCTGGCAAACGTCTTTTCGGGCTATGGCGCGTATGATATCTTTCTCGGCAGCCTTGCCACCCTTGCCGCGGCGGCGCTCTCATTCGGAGCTGGCAGGATATTTAAAAACGATGTGTTTAAATTTGTCCTCTGCGCAACCTTCAACACCCTCATAAACGCCTTTGTCATTCCCGCGGTCAGCGTGCTCGGCGGCGGCACAGATCCCTACTGGGTGTTCTTCGGCTCAATGGTGCTCACCCAGGCCGTCTGGTCGTTTGCGATAGGCGCGCCCCTCTACTTCGCGGTCGGGAGACTGATAGAAAGGCGAGTCCGCGTAATGCTCCCTGTCGCAGTAGCTGACAGAGTCTGTCACGCCGCGCAAAAAGTTAAATAAATCAATAAATACCTTATATGTTAGCAAGTTATAGGTATTTTATAGTTTTTCACAAAAAAATCAACAAAAACACTTGCAAAATCTCAAAAAGTTATTTATACTGTTTATAGTAGAGATGGGCTACTAAAATCATTTTATGGAGCGTAATATGACAATCACAGAAGCAGTAGCAAAAAGACTCGGCGGCATCTTAAAGGAAAGAGGCATGATGAAAAAGGAATTCAGAGAGCTCCCCGGCGTCAAGGGACAGAGCATCTGCAACATCTTCAGGACGAAGTCCACGCCCTCTATCTCCATGACCACTCTTTACAGGGTTTGCAACGCCCTCGGAATGACCATGGCGGAATTCCTCGATGATCCCGTTTTCGATGAGGTCGAAGTTCCCGGAGTCAACAAGTAATCAATCAAAGCAACCTTTCGTATCAGAACGAAAAATCACAAATTTTTTTCCTGACAGAGGCGCACGTAATAATTTACGTGCGCCTCTGCGTTTTATAAATTTGTACCCTTCCGGGCAGAAGTTTAAGGGGTGAAGTTACGCGGTCTTCGTATGATTGGGGGCGTATTATGTGCCGTTTATCGCGTGAATATATCAATATTTGACCGCGCCGTATCCCTGCGCCGTTTAGCCTAAAGGGATAACCGCACTTTGAGATTTCTCCACTGCGGCGCATGAATGCGCCTCCGGTCGAAATGACAGAAAGGGGCGCGGGTGAAATGACATAGGAGTAACCGAACTTTGAGATTTCTCCATGCGTTCGGCCTTCGGCCTCACTTAGTCGAAATGACAAGAAAGAGCGATGTTTGGCAAAGCCCGATAATGTCATCTTGTGTGAAGCACACATAATAAATGGTTTCCATAGCACTCACGCAAAACCGTGGCTTTTGCGTGAAGAGGGCGAGCAATACATTTCTGCAAACAGCACTCACGCGCTGTTTGCGTATTGCGAGGTGAACGAGGGCATAGTAACGCCCGACGTGGTGACCGAAAACGGCGTTGCCCTTGCGCCGTTTGAGAAAAACAATGGAGCTAAGTTGCAAGCCGCATATATGTGGCTTGCTTAAAGCGCAATTTGTTGCGACGAGTCGAAAGATCTCAAAGTTTGGGTAAGAGCGGCAGGCAACCTGATAGTGAAAGATTTACGGGGGGGAGCGAACAGCACCCGAATTGAAATTTATCGGTTATTCAGCCTTTAGCCTCGCGCAAAACTGTAGTAGTTGCGCGAAAGAGCCGAGATTGGCGAAAAAGAAAAGAAGGCAACCGAAAGGGTTGCCTTCTTAATAACTCGGGTATCAGTTTTTGCAGTTTTCCTTCAGCTTTTCAAGGCACTCCGTCAGTTCGGCGGGTATCCTCGTCTTTATGGTGTTCTTGTAGTAGCTTTCAAGCTCTTCGGCCTCGGCCGCCCACCTCTTTTTATCTACGGCGAGGATGGCCTTCAGGTCGTCCTGCGTAAATTTGTGTCCGGGCGCAATCTCGTAGTCGAGCTCGTCAAGGTCTATATCCTGAGGTCTGGGCACGTAGCCTATCGCCGTCTCCTCTGCGTCCACGGCGTCGTCGCAGCGCTTGAGTATCCATTCGAGCACGCGCATGTTGTCGCCGAAGCCCGGCCAGATGAAGTTGCCGTCCTCGTCCTGGCGGAACCAGTTTACGTTGAATATCTTGGGCGGGTTTTTGATGGCCTTGCCCATATCTATCCAGTGCTGGAAGTAATCGCCCATGTGGTAGCCTGCAAAGGGCTTCATGGCCATGGGATCGTGGCGGAGCACGCCTGTTGCGCCCGTGGCTGCGGCCGTCGTCTCGGAGGACATGGCCGAACCTACGAACACGCCGTGGTTCCAGTCCCTGGACTGGTATACGAGGGGAGTGGTGGTGGCTCTTCTTCCGCCGAAGATTATGGCCGAAAGGGGCACGCCCTCCTTGGAATCGAATTCGGGCGAAATGCAGGGGCAGTTCTTTGCGGGTGCGGTAAAGCGCGAATTGGGGTGCGCCGCGCAGGTGGATTTATCCTTCTTGTTGAACTTTGTGCGATCCCAGGGCTTGCCCGTCCAGTCTATGCAGTGTTCGGGCAGGTCGTCGTTGAGTCCCTCCCACCATACGGTCATGTTGTCCGTATCCAGCGCCACGTTGGTGAATATCGTGCCGCGCTTTGTGGCCGCAAGGGCGTTGGGGTTGGAGTGATCGTTTGTGCCGGGCGCCACGCCGAAGAATCCGTTTTCGGGGTTCACGGCCCAAAGCCTGCCGTCCGCGCCCACGCGTATCCATGCAATGTCGTCGCCCACGCACTCTATCTTATATCCCTTTTCGCGGTAGTGCTTGGGGGGTACCAGCATGGCGAGGTTGGTCTTGCCGCAGGCCGAAGGGAATGCGGCCGCAACGTATTTCTTTGTGCCGTCGGGGAAGGTGACGCCGAGTATGAGCATGTGTTCTGCCATCCAGCCTTCGTTCTTGCCGAGGTAGGAAGCAATCCTCAGCGCAAAGCACTTTTTACCCAGCAGCACGTTGCCGCCGTATGCGGAGTTCACCGAAATTATGGTGTTGTCCTCGGGGAAGTGCATTATGTAGCGGTTTTCCGCATCCACGTTGCACTTGGCGTGGAAACCCTTTATAAAGTCCCCGTCGGGGCCTATGGCCTTGAGCACGTTTGCGCCCACTCTGGTCATTATGGCCATGTTCAAAACTACGTAAATGGAGTCCGTAACCTCTATGCCGTAGCGGGCGAAGGGCGAGCCGACAACGCCCATGGAATAGGGGATAACGTACATCTTTCTGCCCTTCATGGAGCCGCGGGCGATCTCCGAAGCCAGCTCATAGGCCTGCTTGGGATCCATCCAGTAGTTGACGGGGCCCGCGTCCTCTCTGGACTTGGTGCAGATAAACGTCCTGTCCTCGACGCGCGCAACGTCGTTGACCTTTGTTCTGTGCAGATAGCAGTCGGGCAGAATGCTCTGGTTGAGCTTGATGAGTTCGCCGCTCTTTACGGCCTCTTTCCTCAATTCGTCCAGCTGGCCGAGGTCGCCCGTTATCCAGACTATCTCGTCCGGTTGCGCAAGTTCGGCGCCGGCTTCAACAAAGTCAAGGACTTTCTTGTTCTTTGTAAGTGCCATGATATATTATCTCCTTTAAGATGTATTGCAGTGTAAAGCGGGGGGCGCGCAGACGTCTGCGTGTGCGGCCGCGCAGCGCGGCCTTGAATGTATTAAAAAAACAGGTGGATATCATCCCCCGTATAAAAGTATATCAAAAAAAACACGCATTTGCAACAAAATAAGCGCGCTTTTTAATTTGCCTCCGTTCTGTGTTCGGCAAGGCCGCTATATGCCGTATTGAGCGGAGCGCACAGAGTGTGCGCAGTCGAAATATTAAAGACGATGTTTGGAAAAGTTTGTACTGTGTCATCTTGAGCGCAGTCGAAAGATCTCAAAGTGCGGACGGCATAGCCCTCTGTCCGCCCGGCGGCTGACGCCGGGCGGACACGATTAACTGCATTAAATTACATATTATTACACAAATAGTCAGTCTGCGCGGGCATTCACGGCATATAATAGCCTAAAAAAGGAGTGGATAATGGCCGGTTACACAAAGAGAATTGCGCTTATCAGGACATTGAAAAACGGATATTCTGCGGACGGAGGCGAGCTCAAGGGCGTGGCGCGCTGCGAAAGTTACGCCGGTTTTCTGCGCGCGGACGTGTCGCTGATAAACTTTGCGCCCCTCAGCGAGGGCGCCTACCGCACGGGCGTATCCGACGGCTCTTCCGTCGTCGTGTTCGACGCCCCGTCATTTGAAGGCGAATGTTCCTTCGATGCCTCGCGCGGGTTCGCCTGCCTCGTCTGTTACTGCCGTTCGGGCGAAGTCACGCCCATAGCCGCCGCGGCGAGCGGGGAGAGCGACGGCATACTCTCCCTCATTCACGAGGCCATATTGCGCGACGAAAGCCCCGAAAAAACTGTATATAACGACGAGGCCATCGCCGAGGAAAATTATTATGAACTGGAAGCTGATAAAGACGGCGGAGCTGTATGCCCGGATGAAAAAGAGAAAGAGGGGAGCGCAGGCGGCGAGAATGAGGAGGACGCTGGCGCTCTCGAGGGCGGCGAGGCTGAAGAGGGAGGGGACAAATTCCCCCTCTCGCGGGAACTGCCATCGGGAGAGAGAGTAAAGTGCTCAACAAGCTCCTTCCGCGCGGGCGGCGGCCTCGCGGGGGAGGCCGCGCAGACAGACGGCGGCGATGAGCCGCCCCCTTCGGCCGAAAAGGTTGAGCAGCGCGGCGAAGAGGGGGATACCTGCGGCGAAGAGGCGCCCGAAGGGGACGCGGCGGCGCAGCCCCGCCTTTCGGACGGCGGGTTTTACGAGCGCATGAGCGCGGATGTCAGAAAGATATTTTCCGCCTATCCCCGTCTCCCCGCGCTGGAGGACGTCATAGAAAATTCGCGCTGGGCCAAAATTTCTTACGGCAACGGCGCGCACTATGCCTTCGGCGTGATATATCAGGGGGGCAAGGCGGCGTTTTTGTGCTACGCCGTGCCCGTGGAGAGCGACGCTCCCTGCCCCGAAAGCCTCAGGGGCAGGGCCTCGTATGTGCCCGTTGACGGCGGCGGATACTGGGTGATGTACCAGGACGCAAATACGGGTATCTCCATAACGGCCACCTGACGGGCGGCGGAGTACACCAACTTTTCACACGCGCACGGTTGATTTTTTGGGTGCGCGGGTATATAATATGCTCATACATATGCGCACGGCGGCTTTTACGGCCGCACTCCACGGTGCGCGGGCGGGCGCGGCGCGCCCGGAGGTATGTTTTGAGCGAGGAAAAGACGGGAAAAAAAAGAAGCCCTCTGCGCAGGGCGGTCATAATATTTATGAGCGTGCTCTTCGCGCTCGCCGCGATACTGGCATTCTTCTTCATCGCCGACGCGGTGACGCACACGTTCGCCCGTTCCGTCCCCTCATACGCCATGGATACCGAGGGACTGAAAGACATACTCGCCGTGGACAGGGAGAGCTGGACGGATGAGGACTACGAGTTTATCTACCGCCAGACGGGGCTCACCAAGGCGTACTTCGACGGCGTCTCAAACTATGACGAAGATTTCGTCCTCGGCTGCCAGAGCGACCTCTTTTATAACGAAGAGGTGGAGCACGACGCGATGTTCATAGGCATTTCGCATGACTACTACCCGAATAAAACCTTCAATATGGTGCCGCTCAAGCCGGGCGACGTGATAATATCCTCCTCCGTGCATACATTCGGCTGGCGCAACGGCCATGCCGCGCTGGCAATATCTTCCACAACCACCGTCCAGGCGCTGCAGGCGGGCGCGCCCTCGGCCATTCAGGGCGTCAGCTGGTTCAAGAGCTCCTCCAACTTTATGGTTCTTCGCCCCAAAACCACGGCGGAGGAGGCCCGCGCCGTGGCCGACTGGGCAAAGAAAAACCTTGTCAACGTGCCCTATTCGCTCTTTATAGGTTTCTTTTCGCCCAAGGATCAGAGCGACGACGTGCAGTGCACGCACTGTTCGCACCTGGTGTGGCAGGCATACAGGGCCGTGCTCGGCGTCGATATAGACAGCACCGGCGGCCCCGTGGTCTCGCCCAGGAATATCGCCAATTCGGACTTTTTCGAAGTCGTCCAGGTCAACGGCTTCGATCTGGATAAACTCTGGGGATGACGCGCCCTCCTGCCCGGTGCAGGGGGGTATATAGTGCCGGCGGCGCCGCAGAAATTCTGCGGCGCCGCCGGCCGTATCCCGGATTTTAAAATTTACTTCAGTCCCCTGTAAGGTTTCAGCACCGCAAGGGCGTATGCTAAAAACAGCGCGCTCACGCCGCCTACAGCAAGCGCCGCCCGCACCGCAACGGCGTTCCCGGCGCATATAAATAAAAGGGCGTCAAGCCCCGTCAGGGCGTAAACACCGCCGCATATGCCCAATGCAATGAGTATGCACGAACAGATTGTACAGGAAATGCGCATATAATTATTGTGTGCGCAAGCCGCGTAAATATGTGTCCTTTCGGGGAATGCTTTTGCCGTGCGCAATGCCGCGCTTACCCCGGCTTTGAGATCTTCCGGCTCGTCGCAACAAATTGCGCTTTGAGCAATCCGCATACATGCGGCTTGCAACTTCGCTCCATTGTTTTT
>CALVLX010000020.1 GCA_944341195.1 uncultured Clostridia bacterium | reverse complement strand
AGATACTGCGTCATTAGGAGCAGTCGGTCAATGATGTTGGCTGTTCGCTCCTTTACAGCTATTTTCCTCTCCTCCCAAAAGCCGCAAGGAAGATTGCGTTTTATTATTTTTGAAGATTGCGCCAAAGAATAGTTATCGTTCAGGCAATGCCCCTGAGGCAACTTTTCGAACTTACCGCTGGAAGACAAAATATAGTGCGGCATATAGTAGGCACATTGCTTGCAGTGATGGGAACTTCGGGAATTTTTTTCTTTCATAACTTCATCCTGTTTTTTTTAATCATAACATAAAAAAATTACACAGTGACTGATTACGAAAAATTCTCGTATAAAAAATTTAGTGCGAAATGGTTATATGGGATAAATACTTACGTCGCCGCAATGGGGCTCCACTTTTTAAGGGGAGCTGGCGCGGACGAGCTACGCGAGACCGCGTCTGAAGGGTTTACGCTTCCCGCCGCAGTGTGGTTAAAATTTTTTATTAATCTCTACCCTTCCTTTAATTCCTCCCCTAAGCAAGGGGAGGCTTGGCCGCTACACCCAAATTACCCTACTCCTTTTCGTGAGAGGAAACTTTCAAAGCAGCCAGGCGTTCAACCACAAATCTATTTATATACTCGCAAACACCCCGAAAATTTTTATTTACTTCCAGGTTTGAAATCCTCAGTACATCAATCCCATATTCAGCAAAATATTTGGAGCGAACCTCATCATACTCCATATTTGCATCTTCATAATGCTGTGACCCGTCAAGTTCTATTACTAGCTTGGCCTTGGCGCAATAAAAATCAGCAATATAATTACCAATTATTTTTTGACGAACAAACTTCTCAGAATAGTTGCTCAGGAAATTGTACCACAGCCGCCTTTCTTCCTTGGTCATATTTCTTCGCAGGTTTTTTGCGTTTGCAAGCAGTTTAAAATTGAATTTTCTCTCCATCTCTAGATTTTACTCGCTCCATTTTTTTATGGATAGAGTTCTGTCTTTTACGTCGTCGTGCTCTTCAAAGTAGCGGCGGCGTATATCCTCTACGCTTGCTCCGCTCTCTGCAAGGCCGAGCATTTCTTCAAGCTCCTCTTCAGAGAAGTCGGCGGGATTAAAACTGCCGTCAAATGCGGAAGAAAGTTTAAGTATATCCCACTTTGTTACTGACATTTAAACCACCTTTTTAGCGGCAAAGGCACAGGCCTTTGCCGCTCTTTTTTATAATTGAGCGGCATATATGCCGCAACTAACCGCCGAGTTTAACCCACCTGCTGCTTTGCCGCGTCCAGCATGGCAAGCTTTTCCGTCATATCGGTATCGCCGTCTGAATAGCTGTACCATACCTCCTGCGAAGAGGTTGCCTTGCCTTCAAACCTGAAAATTACGGCGTACACCATAGTGCCCTGCCACTGCTCGTCCATTCTGTAATACTTCATAAGCCCGTTATCCCAAATCTGGAATGTTATGGTCGGGCCGTTGCCCTCGGCATCGTCAATCCACTTGCACTCCGAGGCCTCGTTGGCGTTTTTGAGCATCGTCTGCGACGCCTTGTCGGCGTTGGCAACTTCAATATCAAGCTCCATTGCTATCTCGTAGACGGTGTGGCCGTCCAGAGTGCCCTCGGTTATGGTGGCGCTCCTCAAGATATTGTCTGCCAGAATATTCACGTTGCCGTGTATTACCGCCTCGCCGTTGTTTGCAAGGGCGGCTATGTCCTCCTCTATGCCCGAAAGCGTGAGCTTTTCGCCCTCGCGCTTTTCTATAGGCGGGTCAATGCTGCCCCAGTCCTTGCCCGTCACCCAATCGCAGGTGAGCACGTCGGTCTGTTCGCCCGTCTCCGCATCGGTTACATACTTTATGGTGTCCTCTTCTTCACATTCGAAGCGGTAAAGAAGGGTTGTATCGGTTACGAACCTGAGGCGTCCCTGCTCGAACAGATTTTTATAGCTCTCCATCTTGCCGTCGGCTTCGTTCACCTTTTTTATGGTATAGTGATATTTATATCCGGGCTGATTTTTCTGCTCGTCGGCATTGATTATCAGCTTATAGTTCTGCGTTGTGACGTTGCCGTAGCCATCTTTGCCCAGGTCGGTATAGCCCGTCTGAGAGGAAAAATAGACATATCTGTCGAGGTACTCCTCGTTATAGCAGGCGTAGGCGTACAGCTCGGCAGCCACCTCCTTCGCCACCTCTTCCTTGTTTGACTTTGCCGACTTCCAGCGCTCTATCGCCGCCCTGCTCTCTTCTTCATACGGGGCGGAAACGGCGGGATATATGCCGTCGTCCTGCAGATAGTAGCTCTTGTTTTCACCTATCGGAGTGCCGCCGCAGGCGACTGCGCCCGTGAGCGCGGCAGGCAATGCAAGGAGCGCCGCCACCCTTAAAATTATCTTCTTCATAAAACTTATTTTCTCCTTTACATAAAACAGCGCGCAGAAGGTTTATACATCCGGCGCGCAAATCTGTAAGCTCAACATATTACTATGTAAGCATTATATATTACAAAACGGGAAAAAGCAAGCAAAAACGACGGCGCCGTGCGCCTCATTAAATGTGCAAACTATTTACACAGTACGATAATGCGCGGCAATCTTACTCGGTATAAAGGCGGTAATTTTTAAAAACACCCGCATATATGCCGCAATTAACGCCGCCGAACATCATTTCGGCGGATATAAAAAGCTCACGCCAGCCATGAAGTGGTTACGCCATTATATTCTGCAAATACGGCAAAAAGCTCACTTGCCCTCGTACACGAACGCAGTGCTCCACTGAGGCAGATTGAAGCGCTCTGAGATATGCACACATTTACACATGAATATGTAAAAGATACTGAATCCCTCGCCGTACAGCGTTTCACGGTTGCCGAGCCCCTTGGATATTATTACGTCGCTCTGCTCAAACAGCGCAAGCGCCTGCTGAGAAAGCTCCTTTAAGTATGTGCCGGGAATGGCTTCGCCACTCTGAACGACTTGAGAATATTTTGAAAGCCCCGTCATCTCCGCGTCGACCATTGTTGCGTCGTTTATTATCTCGCCGCCTCTTACGAGGGAAGTAACCGAAATCTGCGGATAAAGGCGCTCTATAACCCTTATAAAGATTTTATCAAACACCACTTCGCCGCAGTTATCGTGCACATATAAAAGTGTTTTTGCGGAGGCGAGGCGCTCCTTTAAAAGGGCGAGCGTGTTGCCGTCCACCACAGAGCGCGCTGCCGCAGACTTAACATTTTCAATCGCGCCTTCGTCCAGGTCGGCAAGCTTGGCAAAATCTATGTAATTTGCGGCGGCGGCGTATTTTATGGCCTCCTCCACGGGGTCGGCAGAGGACATTATGTGACTGAAAAGCTCTTCCTCCATACTGAGGACGGCGGCGTTGAACATCCTTTTTTCGGCGGAATAGTCTATGCCCGAGCCAAAAATTCTGCGATGGATTTCGTTTATGCCGCGCATGAGAAGGGGCGCGCACGAACTGTGCGGAGCGGACGCGCACAGAGCGCGTACCTCTTTTTTGAACTGCTCAAATTTTTCGGGGTCGGGAGCGGAACGCTCTACCTTCTTCATCTGGCTGTTGAAAAGGCAGCCCCTGCACTCTTCGTCCAATGTCATAACTTTCTCCTTAAACCGCGCCACAGGCGCGCATTTTCCTTTCTGCTCCGCAAAGGCGCAACTTTTCTTCTGCGCCGCCAAGAGCGCGCATTTTTACTTTTGCTTTAAATCGGGTTTGTATTAATCCTTTCCAGTATAGCATTGCAGCGCACAAAAAGGCAAATACATTGCAATATGTTTTACAAATGCGTAAATTTGTGCAATAATTGAATACGGTGT
>CALVLX010000019.1 GCA_944341195.1 uncultured Clostridia bacterium | reverse complement strand
TATTATGCCTGACACAGTACTGTTTAAAATTGTGATATCCTGCACTTCTTCACCGATGGCAAAGCGCACCCCGGCATTTAGACAGTAACGTTCCAGACATTTCGTAACGTCGCTGGCCTTGTCCGATACGGGAAAAGCGCGATTTCCCCTTTCCACCTTTACCGGCATTCCGCCGTCCTCAAAAAAACGTATGCAGTCGTCCGGCGAAAAGTTGTATATCGCGCCCGTCATAAATTTTGAGTTGTTTACTATGCCCTGCAAAAATTCGGCGGGGGAGACGGCGTTTGTAAAATTACATCTCCCCTTGCCCGTTATGTATATTTTCTTTCCGTTCTTTTCGTTCTTTTCGTATATTGTGACGTTATTGCCGTTTAGCGCCGCAAAATATGCCGCCATGAGCCCCGAAGCTCCGCCGCCGATTACCGCTACATCCATATAAAATACCGCTTATTTAAAATCAATCCCTTTTCCGCCGCACCACACAAGGAAGATCCCCTGCGGGCGCAACGTCATTTATCCTCTTTATCCGATTTTATTTCTCTGCTCTTTATTTTGAATTTATTCTTCAGAAATTTATCTATCTTATCCGAATATTTTATGACAAGCCAGAACGCCAGCACCACAAGAACCGCAATGACGGCCCAGATGAGTATGCCCCACCACTCGTTGAATGGTATCAGATCGAGGGAATACGAAACGGTCAGACAGGATAAAAGGCGGGTAATAATTATCATTACCACGAAGTAAGGCCACGTCATGGAGGAAAGCCCCGCAACGAAACACAGTATGTCGTCCGGAAACATCGGCAAAAGAAACATCAGGGAAAGTATGAGATAGTCTTTGCCCTTAATTTTATCCAGCCATTTATCAAGATCTTCCTTGCCCACTATCCAGCACACCGCCTTATAGCCTATCCACCTGCCTATCGCAAACGCGGTGACCGAACCGAGGACAATGCCGATAAAACTGTATATCGCGCATTGGAGAGGCCCGAAAAGCAGAACGCCCGCGGCGACTGTCACCGATCCCGGTACGGGAAGTATGACAACCTGGAGATAGGAAAAGACTATAAAAATTATGACGGCAACAGAGCCGAAACTTCCTATATATTCTCTGAGCGCCTCTATGCTGTTTATTTTATCGATTATCTCCATTGCGCAGGCGGCATAGAATATGACGGCAAAAATATCCGCGCACACCAATCCGCAGAACAAAAGCCTGTACCACGTCTTTTTCCCGAGCAGGAAAAAGACGACATACAGCACAATGACTATGACGGTCAGAACGGCCGCCGACCATACCAGAGCAAGGTAATTATCGGCAATAAATTTAAGACTCTTATAGTTTACTGCGAGAATAAAAAAGAGCAGAGCCACCCCGCCCAGCAACGCAGCAAATAAAACGTTTACCACCTTGCCGAGCACGGTCATAATAGCTTTTTTATCACTTTTCATTTTTATATTATATCTTTTATATCGGCAATTTATAACAGGCGATGCGCGGCAACCACTTTAAAACGGCACAAAAAATGCGCCTCTATTGTTGTTGCGCGCCGAAATTCTTTACGGCGTCTGTAGCCAGTTTATCGCATATATTATTATATTCGTTATCCGCGTGCCCCTTCACCTTTATAAACTTAACATTGTGCAGGCGGGTGAGAGCCAAAAGCTCCCTCCACAGATCGTCGTTGAGCACGGGCTTGTTATCCGCCTTTTTCCACCCGGCCTTCTCCCATGCGTATATCCAGCCGTTATTGAAGGCGTTTACGGTATATGCCGAATCGCTGTACACATCCACTTCGCAGGGCTCCTTCAGGCATTTGAGTCCCGTTATGACGGCGAGTACTTCCATGCGGTTGTTTGTGGTATCGGCAAACGCTCCGGAAAGGCGTTTTTCGTGCCCCTTATACATGAGCACACAGCCGTATCCGCCCACACCGGGATTGCCCGAACACGCGCCGTCTGTATACAAGATTACTTTTTTCATTATTCGGAAAGCTCTTTGGAACGCCTGACGCACGCGTCTACAGCCTTATCGACAACGGCGCGGAAGTTGTTTTCCTCCAGCGTCTTTACGGCCTCTATCGTCGTTCCGCCCTTGCTGCACACTCCCATAAGAAGTTCTGTGAGCGGCTTGTCGCTCTGCCAGGCAATCTCTGCGCCCCCGAGAACGGTCAGAACGGCGAGCGTGCGCGCCTCGTCGGCCGTGAGTCCCTGTTTTATGCCGGCATCGATTAAACTGTCTATAAACATAAAGACATATGCGGGCCCGCTGCCGCTTATGCCCGTCACCGCGTCCAGCTTGTCTTCGGAAAGGCTTACGACCGTGCCCATGTTGCCGAACATCAGACTTATAAACTGCGTATCGTCCGGGTTGCTGTTGAAATCGGACATATCGATGCCCATCGCGCCGCACCCGACAGAGCACGCGAGATTGGGCATACAGCGGGCAACCTTGATTAGCCCCACGCCCAGAGCGTTCTTTATCGTATTCTTTTTAAGTCCGGCCATTATGGATATGACCTTATCCACGCGAAGGTCGGAAATCTCCGCGGCGACCTCGCCGAAATTCTGGGGTTTTACGGCAAAGAGGACAAATTCGCTCTCCTCCGCAACCCTGCGGTTATCGTCCGTGACATCCACGCCCAGTTCGTCGGCAACCTCCTCCAGCTTTGATACATCGCGGTCGCTGACTATTACCTTGCGCGGATTTATAAAATCTGACTGAATGAGGCTATTTAAAATGGCATTTGCCATGAATCCGCAGCCGATAACTCCCAATTTATATCTTTTTTTCATAATAAAACTCCAAAAACAGTTGACTTAAACGGCATGATATTATATACTAATTAAGCTGAATTTCAGCAAGACAACATTTTAGGGGAATAGCTCAACGGTAGAGTAGCGGTCTCCAAAACCGTAGGTTGCATGTTCGAATCGTGTTTCCCCTGCCAGGCGCTCAGGTCTATGACTTGGGCGCTTTGTTTTTTAATGTTCCGCCTCAACGGCAGAGCAGCGTTTCCCGCCAAAACCGCAGCCACATGTTCGCAATCGTGTTATCTCTGCCCGGCGCTAAACTTCAGCCGAACATGCAAAACGTGTTATTTCTCCCGAACATATTGTATAAACGGCCGTCCGACTCTGTACGCGGCCAGCGCCTCCCTTCTGTCGGGCAAAAGCTCTGCGGGCAGGGCGCATTCGTCAAACCATCCGAGTTCGGCGCACTTAAAAGGCTCGCTGATGTGCGGCTCGCCCTCATACCGTCGTAACACAAAATAGGGATTTACGTATGTCACTGCCCCGTCGCGCTTATATATAAATGTTATGAATTCAAAATCATCCGGCGAAGCGGATATGCCCAATTCCTCCCTGCACTCCCGCGAGCACGCATCCGTTAGGCTTTCGCCCTCTTCCACATGTCCCGAACAGGCAAAATCCCACATTCCGTCGCCGAAGCCGGTATTCTGTCTGCGCTGGAGGAGCAGCTGCGCTCCGCCGTCGCCGGGGCGCTCTATGAGCACGACGACGGCGACGGGCACGCAAAATTTAGGCATTAAACCTTGACCTCGCCCTTGAGTCCGAGGCAGTCCGCATTTGCTTCAAGAACGGGATCGATTTCGTTAGCAATAAACTCTTCCACCTGCGCGGGGGCGCGCCCTATAAACTTTGCGGCATCGAGAATGTCGTCCAGCTTATCGTGTACGGGAGCAAACATCTTGTCCTCTTTTATGAGGTCTATGAGGTTGTTATCCAACCCCCTCTCCTTGACGTTTCTGCCCGCCTCCATGGAGAGCACTCTTATCCTTTCGTGCAGTTCCTGACGGTTGCCTCCGGCCTTGACGCACTCCATCATAATATTTTCAGTAGCCATAAAAGGCAACTCCGCAGCGATATGCCTGGCTATGACTTTATCGTATACGACGAGATTTTCGCTTACGTTCAGATAGATGTTCAATATGCCGTCGAGCGCAAGGAAGGCCTGGGCGTTGACTATGCGCCTGTTTGCCGAATCGTCCAGCGTGCGCTCGAACCACTGCGTAGATGCGGTTATGGCCGAATTCACGGGGAGGGAAATGACAAAACGCGCAAGGGAGCCCATTCTTTCACTGCGCATGGGATTGCGCTTATAGGCCATGGCCGACGAGCCTATCTGTGACTTTTCAAAGGGCTCCTCTATCTCCTTCATGTTCTGAAGAATTCTTATGTCGTTTGAAAATTTATAGGCGCTCTGCGCTATCTGCGAGAGTACGCACAGAACGTTGTAATCGAACTTCCTGGGGTACGTCTGCCCCGTGACACCGTAAACCCTGTCGCAGCCCATCTTTTTTACGACGCGCCTTTCGAGTTCCTTGACCTTCTCTCCATCGCCGTTGAAGAGCTCCATAAAACTGGCCTGTGTGCCCGTGGTGCCCTTTACTCCGCGCAGCTTAAAAGATTTTTCCAGATTGACGAGGTTATCGTAATCCATCATCAGATCCTGCAGCCACAGCGTAGCGCGCTTGCCCACGGTTGTCAGCTGGGCAGGCTGGAGGTGGGTAAAACCGAGCGCAGGCATATCCTTGTATTTAAGGGCGAACGCCTTGAGTTTATCCATGACGTTTACGAGCTTCGCCTTGATTATTTTTAAGGCGTCGCGCAGAATTATGAGCTCGGAGTTGCAGTCAACGAAACAGCTCGTAGCCCCGAGGTGAATTATGGGCATGGCAGACTTCGCCTGTTCGCCGAATGCCTTGACGTGCGCCATGACGTCGTGGCGCACCTCGCGCTCGTACTTTTCGGCGACTTCGTAGTTGATGTCGTCGGCATATTTCTTCATCTCGGCAACCTGGGCGGGCGTAATGTTGAGCCCCAGCTCCATTTCGCTTTCGGCGAGGGCGATCCACAGCCTGCGCCACAGCTTAAAGCGCTTGTCGTCCGAAAAATTTTCGGACATCTGCCTGCTTGCATACCTCGTTATGAGAGGGTTTACATACACTGAATTATCTGTCATTTTCTACTCCGTTAGTATCTTTGTCCGATTTATTTAATGCCGTTAAAACAATCATTCCCGCATAGGCGATAAACGCAACTATTAAACTCACGCATCCCACCATCATTATGAGCATACCTATCTGCAACATGGAATAGCGCTGTTCGACGAGACTGCTGTAGTTCGGCGCGGACGCCGAAGGAATGTTGTTAAGCGCGGGCACATATATGCAGATGCCAGCAATCACGCAGACCAACGCCGCAAACGCCACGCCGACGAGCATTATTTTTACTATCTTTCTGCTACTCATATCAGAATTTTACGGGCGCGGGATAGCTCTCGCCGAAAGTCTCCACCTTCATGCTCTTTATGACCTGCGGTTTTTTAGGCTTGTCGTTGTAATCGACGGGCACGGAGGCAATCCTGTCCACTACGTCCATGCCGTCTATCACCCTGCCGAACGCCGCGTACTGGCCGTCGAGATAAGAAGCGTTGGAATGCATTATGAAGAACTGCGAACCGGCACTGTCCGGACGGGTGGCGCGCGCCATGGAAACGACGCCCCTGGCGTGCTTGATATCGTTGCTCTTGCAGCCGTTCATGGAGAATTCGCCCTTTATCGTGTATCCGGGCCCGCCCGTTCCGTTTCCGTTGGGATCGCCGCCCTGGATCATGAAACCGCTTATTACGCGGTGAAAGGTCAGTCCGTCGTAGAAGCCCATGGAGGCCAGACTCAGAAAATTGTTGACGGTATTGGGAGCTTTATCGGGATAGAGTTCCAAAGTGATCTCTCCGCCGTCTTCCATCGTGATTATAACGTTGGGATTTGTCATGATGTCTCCTTATCGTTACGTATTGAAAATTAAAGTTCGCTGTATTTCTGAACGAGAACACCCGCCTCGTCAAACAGCTGCATAGAAAACTCATCGGGGTAGCCGTCCTTATAGACGACGCGCGAAATGCCCGAATTGATTATAATCTTTGCACAGATGACGCAGGGCTGGTGCGTGCAGTAGAGCGTGCATCCCTCTACGCTGCAGCCCACCCTTGCCGCCTGAATTATGGCATTCTGCTCGGCGTGGACGGCATAGCATATCTCCTGCATAGTGCCGCTGGCTATACCCTGCTTCTGCCTGAGGCATTCGCCCTTGTCCACGCAGCTCTTTATGCCCTGCGGGGCGCCGTTATAGCCGGTAGCTATAACCCTCTTGTTTTTTACAATTATCGCGCCGACATGCCTGTTCTGCTTAAAACAGCTTGACCAGGAGCCGATGAGTTCGGCCATCTCCATGAAGCGCTTATCCCATTTATCCATTCCTTTCTCCGCAATATTCATATGTTTCACCATAATATTAACATATCTTGAGATAAAATGCAATTTTAATTTTGATATTGCTCGACTAAATTAAAATATTTTTTATTTTAATGTGTTTGACATGTTTTAAGCATGTTTATAAATATCTGTGAAAAATAATAAAACTTTTTTCGGAGGAAAATTAAATGAATATAAAACCTTTGTTTGACAAAGTAGTTGTCGAAGGTCTTAAAGCCGAAGAAAAGACCAAGAGCGGACTCTACCTTACGGCCGCCTCTCAGGAAAAGCCCGCCACATGCGTAGTCGTGGCTGTCGGCCCCGGCGGAGTTGTAGACGGCAAAGACGTAAAAATGCAGGTAAAAGTCGGCGACAAAGTTCTTCTATCCAAGTACAGCGGAACGGAAGTTAAGGTTGACGGCAAAGAATACACCATAATCCGCCAGAGCGACATTCTGGCCATAGTTGAATAATTAAGGAGATTTATTGTTATGGCAAAACAGATCAAATACGGCGACGAAGCCAGAAAAGCGCTTGAAGCAGGCGTAAACACACTCGCAGACACAGTCAAAATCACCCTCGGCCCCAAGGGCAGGAACGTCGTTCTCGATAAAAAGTTCGGCGCACCCCTCATCACCAACGACGGCGTAACCATTGCAAAGGAGATAGAACTCGAAGATCCCTTTGAAAACATGGGCGCACAGCTCGTAAAGGAAGTTTCCACAAAAACCAACGACGTTGCCGGCGACGGCACGACTACGGCGGTGGTACTTGCCCAGGCAATCATCCGCGAAGGCCTCAAAAACCTCGCCGCAGGCGCAAATCCCATCATCCTCAAGAAGGGCATCACCGCGGCGGTGGATACGGCCGTTGAAAAAATAAAGGCTATTTCCAAACCCGTGGAAAATAAACTCGCCATATCGCAGGTGGCCTCCATTTCCGCAGGCGACGACACCATTGGCAACCTCATCGCCGACGCGATGGAAATCGTAGGCAAGGACGGCGTAATCACCGTTGAAGAGGGCAAGACCATGAACACAGAACTTTCCACCGTGGAAGGTATGCAGTTCGACAGAGGTTACGCCTCCGCATACATGGTGACAAACACCGAAAAGATGGAAGCCGTACTCGATAATCCCTACATCCTCATAACCGACAAAAAGATATCCTCCCTTCAGGAGATACTTCCCATAATCGAACCCATCGCGCAGCAGGGTGCAAGACTGCTGATCATAGCCGAAGACGTCGAAGGCGACGCCCTCGCCTCCCTCATCGTCAATAAGTTAAAGGGCGTATTGAACTGCGTTGCAGTAAAGGCTCCCGGCTTCGGCGACAGAAGAAAGGCCATGCTCGAAGACATCGCCATCCTTACGGGCGGCACAGTCGTTTCCTCCGACCTCGGCTACGAATTCAAGGACGTAACGCCCGATATGCTCGGCAGAGCTTCCCAGGTCAAGGTTGACAAGGAGAACACCACCATCATCAACGGATCGGGTTCCTCCGACGCAATAAAGGCAAGGGTAAATTCCATCAAGGCGCAGATTGCCGAGACGACATCCGAATACGACAAGGAAAAACTTCAGGAACGCCTTGCCAAACTCGCCGGCGGCGTAGCCGTAATCAACGTAGGTGCAGCCACGGAAGTTGAAATGAAGGAAAAGAAACTGCGCATAGAGGACGCTCTCGCCGCAACGCGCGCGGCTGTCGAAGAGGGTATCGTTCCCGGCGGCGGCGTAGCCCTTCTCTCCACCATTCCCGAGCTCAAAAAACTTGTCGAAAAGCTCTCCGGCGACGAAAAGACGGGCGCAAGCATTATACTCAAAGCCGTTGAAGAACCTCTCCGCCAGATAGCCAAGAACGCCGGCCTCGACGGTTCCGTCATCGTAAACAACATCGTCACGGCAAACAAGGCAAACTACGGCTATGACGCGCTCAAGAACGAATACACGGATATGGTCAAGAGCGGCATAATCGATCCCACCAAGGTCTCCCGTTCCGTACTTCAGAACGCGGCTTCGGTAGCTTCCACGCTGCTCACCACCGAGAGCATCGTCACCGACATTCCCACCCCTCCCGCACCCGCGGCACCCAACCCCGATATGGGCGGAATGTACTGATAAATAACAGTTCAAAATTAAAGCGGCCTGCATTCAAGCAGGCCGCTTTAAAAATGTCTGATTCAGTCGGCTGCCTCACCTTCCGGAAGGTCGAGCGGGAGCATAAACAACGTCTCAACCATGCTTCCGGCCTTTTCCGACAGCGCGCGGAAAGCGCAGCTGAATATTATATAGCCTTCACTGCCCGCCGCAGGATCGGCGGCGTCGAGAATTTCTGCAAACTCCTCGCCCGTCTCAAACACCAGCATTCCCCTGCCGCTCACGCCGCTCTCATCCGAATCAAACACAAGATCTAGGAAATCCTCCCTGAATACGAGCGTGCCCGCGACATCGCCTTCGGCCGTATCAATTAAGTACTCTGCCTCCACGCTGTCCGAAGACAGTTCTATAAGTTCTCCGCTGCCGGCTTCGTGAGTCAGATCCAGCTCTACGCCCAGCAGGACGAATACGTTTCCCTCCGCAGGCGCATGAAATGTGCCGCCGATATTTATTTCATAGGAATAATCTACCGAAGTAAACTGCATGTAGTTGCCGTAGACATCCTCCGCGCGCTGTCCGAGCGGCACCGTCAGCCGCTCCGGCGCACTCCCGTCGATATTATCCATTCCGCTCGAATCCTGCGGCTGTTTGCCATACATCAGCGACAACGGAATTACGACAAGGCAGGCCAGCACGGCACACGCCGCTGCCGCCAGCGGCGCAAACACAGCCCTCTTTCTGCGTTTCGCGGGCGCGGGCTCACCGTCCGCCCCGACAGAGGACTGCACTGCGCGCATTTTTTCGGCGATCGATTGCTTAAAATTGCCGTCAAGACAAAGGTTGCGCATAAAATCTCTGTATTCGCTCATTTCAGTCCTCCTCCAAAAATTTTTTTAGCCGCTCGCGCGCCCTTGAAAGGCGCTTATACACGGCGTTTTCCCTGACATTGAGAAATGCGGCTATCTCCGCGGCCGAATAGCCCTCGTAGTAGTGCAGATAGATGACCTCCCTGTCGTCCGCCGAAAGCCTTGCAAGCTGTTCCTCCAATTCGGACGGCGGGTTTTCCACTACGCCGGAGAGCATATCCGGCGGCTGCGTGCGGCGGCGCGCGTTGCTCTTGGCGACATTGATGCTCTTATTTATTGTAACCCTTATCAGCCACGCCTTCAGGTGCTCGTCGTCGTTGAATTCAGAGCCTTGCAACCGTGC
>CALVLX010000018.1 GCA_944341195.1 uncultured Clostridia bacterium | reverse complement strand
GAAAAGGTCGAAGACGTCGTCAATATCGGCGACACCGTAAAGGTAGAGATAATCAAGATAGGCGAAAAGGGCATCGACCTCAAGCTGCTCGAAAAACTCTCCTAAACTTTTAACCGGCGTGCGCGCCGCAATGCGGCACCGCACACCCTCACTGTTCAAATAAATTCGCGGCGGACGGCGCTTGCCGTCCGCCGCTTTTGCACCCTCCGCGTCCGGTTTGCTATTGACAACTCTGCACGCGTATGATACAATTTAATCGATAAGAGCCGCGCGGCAGAGGAGGGGGAATATGAATTTTTTGAGTTGGCTGTTTTCGCTCGAACGCAGACACCGCTTCGGAGTGCGTGCGTTCGCAAAGGGCGGTGCGGGTATACGAGTGTTCACTATGCTCATGTATGCCGTGTTGTTTTGCGCTGCTCTCGGGCTGGAATACCTGGCGATAAGCAACATGCTTTCAGGCGAAGTTTTGGGCGTGCTCATTCTCATACTCGCAATATTGGTCGGGCTCGCCGCCGTGGAATACTGTTCGTCGTATTCCTTTGTCGGGTTCAGAATGTTTTTCACGGGCTGCGTCGGCAGGCTCGCGTACAATAAAAACGTCGCCGACGGCGTGCCGGACGAACAACCCGTAACCCACCGCGCACTCGATATGGCGGTGGCCGTTCTGGGCATAATCTTTGCCCTCGCCACGGTATTCGCTTTCATCGCAATGTTTGTAATACTCATGTCGTAAAGTGTGTTTCAAAACGCGGTTGCCCCGCACATATGTGCGGGGCAACCGCGTTTTATCATGCTCTCTCCGTCACGAAAGATAGGTTATCGCACCCATGAATATTGCCTTGGCAAGCCGCCTGCGAAAGTCCGGATCGTTGAGGTTTTCTTCGTCCTCCGCGTTGGATAAAAATCCGCATTCCACTATCACCGACGGTGCGGAAGTGCATTTGAGCATGTAGTAATCGCCCGCCAGCGCGGAATTTTCGCCCGTATTCCACAGCCCGTTCAGCCGTGACTGTATCGAGAGCGCAAGTTCTCTGCCCTCGCCGCTCGCCTCGTCGTAAAATACGTGGCTTCCCCTGCGCGAAGGCAGGGGGCAGGTGTTCTGATGTATGGAAATTACCATGTCCGCGCCGCTGTCCTCTATTATCTGCCTGCGCTTCTGCATGTCGCGCATCTTAAATCCCTTGGAGGTATTGCCGTACAGTCCCGCCTGCGTCGTCCTCGTCATCACGCACTCAAAGCCGGCGTCGGCAAAGCATCCCTTCAGTTCGCGCGCAACCGCAAGGTTTATGTCGCTCTCTTTGACGCCGGTGTTTACGCCGTATACGCCCGCGTCTATTCCGCCGTGCCCCGCATCGATGACTATCACGGGCATGGCGGAGGGGGAGGAGGCCGAATATATCCCCGCCGCCGCGCCTATAATTGCCGCGCAAACGACTATACATGCCAGCACGGCTATCATCCTCTTTTCAACTATCAACATTTTCACGGTATATACTACTTTACGATTGCATTTTTTATGCAAAAGTGCTATAATTTAAACATATATATGTTTAAGCTCGCAAAAGTATATACAACTCAACAGGCCAGGCAGCTTTCGCCCGTCACGCTTGCGTTCGTGGGCGACGCGGTGTACACGCTCTATGTGCGCGCCCGCGAAGTTTCGCTTGCGGACAGAAGACCTGCCGACCTCCAAAAGATATCGGCCGCGGCCGTCTCCGCCCGCGGGCAGAGCAGTCTCCTGTCCTCGCTGGAGCAGTCCTTCACCGAGGAGGAGCGCGAAATTTTCCTGCGCGGCCGCAACGCAAAAAAGGCCACAAAGAGCAAGAACGCCGATGTCGCCGAATACAACCGCTCCACGGGGTTCGAAGCCGTGCTCGGCTTTTTGTACCTCACCGGGCGGGAGGAGAGGATAGACGAGTTGCTCGGCGGGCGGAGAGAGGATTGACGCAATGCAGACAGAGGGAAGAAATGCCGTTTTAGAACTTTTAAAGAGCGGCGCCACGATAGAAAAGATCATGCTCGAAAGGGAGCCGCAGGGCTCTCTCAACAAAATATTTGCACAGGCCCGTTCGGCCGGCGTGCGCGTGCAGTTTGTAGACAGGCGCACTCTCGATAAGCACTCCGTAACGGGCAGGCACCAGGGCTGTATCGCCTTTTCCACCGACTATAAGTACTTCGATCTCGAAGATATAATCTCCTCCGCACGGCCGGGCAGCGGTTTTGTCGTCGTCTGCGACGGCATAGAGGACGTGCACAACCTCGGCTCCATAATCAGGGTGGCCGAGTGCGCCGGCGCCGACGGCGTCGTCATACCTTCGCACAACTGCGCCTCCGTCACCGAATCGGTCGTCCGCATCTCGGCCGGAGCCGCCAACCACATCAAAGTTGCCAGGGTAAATTCGCTCGGCAACGCGGTGAAAAAGCTCAAGGATGCGGGCTTCTGGCTGTACGCGCTTGAAGCCGACGGCTCGGATATCTACAGCGCCGATCTCTCCGGCAACGTCGCGCTCGTCGTCGGCGGCGAGGACAGCGGGGTTAAAAAACTGCTCCGCTCGGAGTGCGATTTCACCCTCTCCATTCCGCTCAGGGGCAAGGTCAATTCCCTCAATGCTTCCGTGGCCCTGGGCATAGCCGCCTACGAGGTGGTAAAGACGCGCCTATGACGGATAACGAACTCGTTTCGGCCTTCCGCGGCGGCGATAAATACGCCTGCGAAGAGCTGCTCAACAAATATAAACACGTCGTTCTGCGCGTGGCTCGCACATTCTTCCTCTCGGGCGGGGATACGGAAGATCTCGTGCAGGAGGGCATGTGCGGACTGTATTCGGCCATGCAGAATTTTGAAGAGGGCGACTTCAGTTCCTACGCATACGCCTGCATCAGAAACCGCATAACGGACGCCGTCCGCCGCTCGGAGAGCGGCAAAAACTATGCGCTCAACAACTCCCTGCCCATAGAAGGCTGCGCGCTGGAGGTGCCCTCGCCCGCCGTCAATCCCGAAGACGAGCTCATCATCTCGGAGAGCGTCACCGAACTCTCCGCCCTCATGCGCAGGCATCTTTCGCCGTTCGAATTCAAGGTGATGTCCATGTATGTGGACGGCGCCTCCATGGCGGAGATGTGTTCGGCCCTCGGCAAAACTTATAAAAGCATCGATAACGCCGTCTCGCGCTCCAAGCGCAAGCTGCAAAAGGTAATAGGAGGCTGATTTAATGGCTTATCTGGCGTTCTACCGCACCTTCCGCCCCGCCACGTTCGACGAGGTCGTAAGGCAGGAACACATAGTCAAAATATTAAAAAATCAGATACAATCGGATAAAATAGGCCACGCCTATCTCTTCTGCGGGCCGCGCGGCACCGGCAAGACAACTCTTGCCAAAATTTTCGCGCGCGCCGTCAACTGCGAACACCCCGTAAACGGCTCTCCCTGCGGCGTCTGCCAAACGTGCAGGGCGCTCTCTTCGGGCGCCAACATGGACATAGTCGAAATAGACGCAGCCTCCAATAACGGCGTGGACGAGATGAGGGATCTGCGCGAAAAGGTGCAGTATCCCCCCGTGGCGGGGCGCAAAAAGGTGTACATCATAGACGAAGTCCATATGCTCTCGCCTTCGGCCTTCAACGCCGTTTTAAAGACGCTCGAAGAGCCCCCCGCGCACGCGCTCTTCATTCTCGCCACCACCGAACCCCAAAAGATACCCGCAACCATACTTTCGCGCTGTATGCGCTTCGATTTCAAGCTCATCCCGCGCGAAGATCTCGAAGAACTCATCCGCAGAGTTTTCGATAAGACGGGCAAGGAGTACGAAGAGGAGGCGGTCTCCGCCATAGCCCGCGCGGGCGCGGGAAGCGCAAGGGACAGCCTGTCCATAGCCGATATGTGCGCCTCGTATGCCCCCGGCAAACTCACCTACGACGACGTCAACGCCGTCCTCGGCGCGGCCGACTTCTCGTCCGTGGCAAAGGTCGTCAACTTCATGCTCGAAGGCGACGCCTCCGGCGCGCTCTCCGAAACGGAGGCCGTCCTCTCCACGGGCAAGGGCGTGGGCACGCTCTGTAAGGATATCCTTACTTTCCTTAACAATGTTGCCATAGCAAAACTGTGTAAAAACGCAAGAGAAATACTCGCCCTTCCCGAGGACAGATTCTCCATTCTGTATTCCTCGGCGGAGCGCGCCGACGGCCACAGGATACTGCGCGTAACGGAGATTATGTCCGCCTGCGAAGGGGACATGCGCTATTCCATAAACGGGGCTGTCACGCTGGAGACGGCCGTTCTCAAGTGCGCCCTTCCGCAGGACGATTATAATATCGACAGCCTCATTTCGCGCGTCTCCGCGCTCGAAAAAAAGTTGGAGGATGGCGTATGCGCCGTCTCTCCCTCCACGTCCGGCACAGCCGAAAAGCGTGACGGCGGGGCAGAGGAAAAAAATTCCCCCGCCGACGCCGCGCCCCCCCGAGCTTCCGCGCCCCAACCGCGGCACAGGGAGGCTGCTCGCAACCCCAAACCGTTGGAGGACATGCCGGGTGAAGATCCCTTTGCAAAGGCGTCCCCTCCGCCGGAGGAGACGGGCGCGGTCGAAGCCGTCCAGCCGGCGCTCTGGGAGAGCGCTCCCGATTCCCCCGCGCAGGCCGGTTCGCTCACCGAAGAGCAGAAGAGCAAGGTGTTCGCGCGTCTTTTAAGGCTCTTCCGCACCACGCGGCGCAATGCTGTTCTCTTCACGCTGTGCATGGATCTCGAAAGTTCGTTCGAAGGCGATACTCTCATCCTCACCACCGATACGGACGCGGTGTTCAAGGCGCTGAACCGCGAGGAAAATTCCCGCTTCATCCGCGAAGCCCTCACCGAACTGGGTGTATTCTCCCACGAGGTGCGCCTCAAAGCCAGGGGCGAAAGCAAGTGGGAGGCGGCCGAACGCAAACTTAAAGAAAATTTCAAGGGCATCGATATAGATATCAAGTAATAACCCCTTGCGCGCCTTCACCGCGCAATTCGGGCATATAATAAAATTGACAGGCAAATAAATCATTCAAGGAGTTTTTCTATTATGGCAGGATTTAAAGGCGGCGGCATGGGCAACATGCAAAATCTTATGAAGCAGGCCCAGAAGATGCAGGAGCAGATGCAGCAGGCCGATAAGGAACTCGAAGACTGGGAGATAGTCGGCACGTCCGGCGGCGGCACGGAGGGCGACGAAACCGTCGTCGTCTACATGAACGCCAAAAAGATGATAAACGGCATAGAGTTCGGATCTGGGCTCTCCGGCATGGTCGATCTCTCCGACGAGGACGACGTGGAAATGCTCGAAGATCTCATCATGGCCGCCGTCAACGACGGCTATAAAAAGGCCGACGAAGTGTACAAGGAAAAGATGGGCCCCTTCGGCAATATGGGCGGCCTCGGCGGGCTCATGTGAGCCGCTCGCGGCAGTTTTAATAGATTATTCAGGTAAATGGAAATTTTCATAGAGCCTATAGGCAAACTCATAAATCAGTTTTCAAAGCTCCCCGGCGTCGGCAAAAAGACGGCCCAGCGCTACGCCTACAAGATAGTCAACATGTCCGCGGCGGAGGCGCAGGAATTCGCCGCCGCCATAATCGACTGCAAGCGGAAGGTTCGCTATTGCAGGATATGCGGCAACTACTCCGAAGACGAGGTGTGCGAAGTGTGCAAAACGCGCGATAAGTCGGTCATCTGCGTCGTGCGCGATCCGCGCGACGTCGTCGCCATGGAAAAACTGCGCGAATACAAGGGCGTATACCACGTTCTGCACGGCGTCATCTCGCCCATGGACGGCATAGGCCCCAACGATATACGCATCAAGGAACTGCTCGCCCGCATCGACGGCACCGTCGCCGAAGTCATCATGGCCACCAATCCCGACGTGGAGGGCGAAGCCACCGCAATGTACATCGCAAAACTCATTAAGCCGCTGGGCGTAAAGGTCACGCGCCTCGCCCACGGCATACCCATCGGCGGCGAGCTGGAGTATACCGACGAGGTCACTCTCTCCCGCGCGCTCACCGAAAGGAAGGCATTATGAACGTATCCGTTCTCGGCTGCGGCAGGTGGGGTTCCTTCCTCGCCTGGTATCAGGCCACAATCTTAAAAAACAACGTAACACTGTGGGGCGAAAGAGGCCGCTCCTCCTTTGAAGAGCTGCTCGCCAACGGCAAAAACGAATACATCAGCCTCGATCCCTCCATCTGCCTTACGAGCGATCTCGGGCGCGCGGTCGGCTCCGCCGACGTCATAATAATCTCCATAAGTTCGCAGGCGCTGCGCTCCTTTCTGCCCAAGGTCACGGCATACGATATCTCGCAAAAACTCTTCGTGCTCTGCATGAAGGGCATAGAGGAGGGCACGGGCAAGCGCCTCACGGAGGTCGCTGGGGAGTGCGGCATACCCCCTCTCAACACGGCGGTGTGGGTGGGACCCGGGCACATCCAGGCCTTTGTAAAGGGCATTCCCAACTGTATGCTCATAGACAGCGTCAATCCCGATCTCACCAGATACCTTGCCGATGCCTTCAAGAGCAATCTCATCCGCTTTTACTACGGCAGCGACATCATCGGCACGGAGGTGGGCGCCGCGGCAAAAAACGTGCTCGGCATCGTCGCGGGCGTGCTCGACGGCTGTGGCTATTCCGCGCTCAAGGGCCCCCTCATGGCGCGCGGCGCGTTCGAAGTCGCCTCGCTCATCAAGGCCATGGGCGGCGATTTCAGTTCGGCCTACGGCCTGGCGCACCTCGGCGACTACGAAACCACGCTCTTTTCGGAGTACTCCAACAACCGCCGTTACGGCGAACTTATGGCTCAGGGCGTCCGCTTCGATAAACTTGCCGAAGGCGTCATGACGGCCAAGGCAATGAAGGAACTGGGTGAAAGGTACGGCATAGATCTGCCCATAACCGGGGCCGTCTACGAGGCCTGTTTCCTCTCGCACGCCTTCGAGGGCGGCGACGGAAAGCGCCAGTGTATGCAAATTATTTTAAAATTGTTTGAACGTCAAACAAAAACGCAGTTTTACGATAAATAAGCCGCTATTTGTTTGCTAAACGGGGCATTTTGCATTAAAATAGTAATGTTTGAAATTTTTAGGTTAGAGAGAATTTTACCGTATGTTAAGAAATGATCTGCGAAACGTTGCAATAATAGCCCACGTCGATCACGGCAAGACGACGCTCGTCGATGCCATGCTCAAGCAGAGCCACACCTTCCGCGAAAATCAGAATGTGGACGAAAGGGTGATGGACTCCAACGCCATAGAGCGCGAAAGGGGCATAACCATTCTCGCAAAGAACACGTCGGTGCACTACAAAGGCGTAAAGATAAACATAGTCGATACTCCGGGGCACGCCGACTTTTCGGGCGAAGTGGAGAGGGTAATGATGATGGTCAACGGCGTTCTCGTCCTCGTCGATGCGGCCGAAGGCCCCATGCCTCAAACCCGCTTCGTCGTGCAGAAGGCGCTGGAGATGGGGCACCGCCTCATAATAGTCGTCAACAAGATAGACCGCCCCGACGCCCGCCTCGCCGAAGTGCAGGATGAAATTCTCGAACTGCTCCTCGAACTCGACGCCTCCGATGACCAGCTCATGTCCCCCGTAGTGTGGTGTTCGGGCAGGGACGGCACCGCCACGCTCGATCTCAACACTCCCGGCAGCGATCTCACGCCCCTCTTCGATACCATTTTAAGCCACATCAAACCCATGGAAGTCGATGCCGAAGGCCCTGCGCAGCTGCTGTGCTCTTCCATAGATTACAACGACTACGTCGGCCGCATAGGCATAGGCCGCATAGAGCGCGGCACGGTCAGAGCCGGCCAGTCCGTCGTCGTCACCAACTACAACAACCAGACGCTCCGCCAGCCGGGCAAGATAGTCAACCTCTACCAGATAGAAGGTCTCGGCCGCGTCAACTGCGACGAGGCCAAGGCGGGCGACATCGTCTGCTTTTCGGGGCTGGAAAAGATAAACATAGGCGATACTGTCTGCGCCCCCGAATGCGTAGAACCGCATAAATTCGTAAAGATAACCGAACCCACCGTAGAGATGACCTTCTCCGTCAACGATTCTCCCTTTGCCGGCAAGGAGGGCAAGTGGGTTACCACCCGCCATCTGCGCGACAGGCTCTTCCGCGAACTCCTCCGCGACGTCTCCTTGAGGGTGGAGGAGACGGACTCCGCCGATAGCTACCGCGTCTGCGGCAGGGGGGAGATGCACCTATCCATACTCATCGAAAACATGCGCCGCGAAGGCTACGAATTTCAGGTCTCCACGCCCCGCGTAATGTATAAGGAGATCGACGGCCAGAAGTACGAACCCATCGAGCGCCTCATAATCGACGTGCCCGACGACGCCTCCGGCTCTGTATTCCAGTCCATGGGCAACCGCAAGGGCGAACTTCTGCACATGTCCGCCGTCGGCAACCGCACCCGTCTGGAATTCCTCATCCCCGCAAGGGGGCTCTTCGGCTACAAGTCGGAATTTTTAACTTCCACCAAGGGCGAAGGCGTAATGAATTCCGTATTCTTCGAATACCAGCCCTACAAGGGCGATCTCAGCCGCAGGTCAACGGGCTCTCTCGTCGCCTTCGAAACGGGCGAAGCCGTAACTTACGGCCTGTATAACGCCCAGGGACGCGGCACGCTCTTCATCGAGCCGGGCACGCCCGTATACGAGGGCATGGTCATAGGCGAAAGTCCCAAAAACGAAGATATCAACGTCAACGTCTGCAAGACAAAGCACCTCACAAACACGCGCTCGTCCAGTTCGGATGAAGCTCTGCGCCTCATCACCCCCAAAAAGATGAGTCTGGAAGAGTGCCTCGAATTTATCGGCGACGACGAACTTTTGGAAGTGACGCCCAAAAATATCCGCATACGCAAGCGCATACTCGATTCCGAACTCCGCGCCAAGGCCGCCGCAAAGACAAGAAAGGGGCTCGTTTAAGCGCCCGTAGCGTTCTCCGCGCCTCATCATGTGCGCCGCACATTCCCGCGGAGCTTTAAATATGTATTGCAAACGCACCCGTTTAGGGTGCGTTTAATCATTTCACCGTGCAAAATTTATATCCCCCTGCGCGGTAAAAGGCTATTATGTCCTTCAGCGCGTCGGCGGTGGCGCGCTTGCCCGCCCCGTCGTGGCACAGCAGAACGACCTTGTTCCGCCCCGCCGAAGTGCTCTTTGCGGCGTTTAAAAGGTCGGCGGGGGAGGCGCCCGGTATCTCCGCGTCACGCACCGAAGCGTTCCAGTCCACATACGTATAGCCCGCCCCGTGCACGGCGTCGGTCAGCGCTGCGCTCAGTGTAAAGCTGCCCCCGGGGAAGCGGTACACCTTGCTCCTTCTGCCCGTTATACGCTCTATTACGTCGTTGCACCTCTCTATGTCGTCGAGCAGGGCGGCGGGGGAGGAGTATATCTCCTTGTAGTCGTGCGAAAAGCTGTGCACGCCAACCGTGTGCCCCTCGGCGGCCTCGCGCTCTATGATCTTTTCCCTGCCCCCGGCGCATCTGCCCACGATGAAGAATGTGGCCTTGACTCCCTCGTCGCGCAGTACGTCCAGCACGCGCGGCGTCACTCCGTCGCTCGGGCCGTCATCAAAGGTCAAAAAGACGCATTTCGTCCCCTCGGCATAGCCTATGTCCATGTGCATATCTTTAAGATACGCGCCCGTGTATTGAATGACTATCACCGCAAATATTATCATAAAGGCGGTCAGCGCGCTCACTCTCCTGTTCATACCCCTATTTTGCGTCATTTTCCAAATTTTACAACGCCGCCGCGGAAAAATTTTTCCGCGGCGGCGCCGTCATCGTCGTCTTCGTCCGCGCATATGTGCGGACGTATGCACGGGTAAGGCATATTTTTCAGTTTGCGCGCCGCAGCACGGCAAAGCAGTGCGGGCACAAAAAACGCTCCCTTTCGGCGCACTCGCCGCACACGTGGTTGCCGCATACGGGGCATTCAAAAAACTCTCTTCCGTCGGTGGCGGCCCGCCAGCCGCCGCATGTCTCTCTCTTCATAAAAAAAGTATGTTTCACCGCCCTCAAAATCATTCGTTTTCACCTTAAAATATGCCTTTTCGCCCTTAAAAAGTTGCAATCATTTATATAATATAGTATAATATTAATAGCTAAATTTCCAATCAGAACAGAGGTGCAAAATGCCCGAAAAAATCAATTCCAATTACGATGCGAACAGCCTCAAGGCGCTCAAAGGTCTGGAGCCCGTAAGGGAGCATCCCGGCATGTACATCGGCCCCACCGATGAACGCGGCCTTCACACCCTCGTAAGGGAAGTTATCGATAACTCCATAGACGAAGCTCTCGCGGGATATTGCGACAGAATAGACGTCACCATCACCGAAGACGGCAGCTGCGTCGTCAGGGATAACGGCCGCGGCATTCCCACCGGCATCAACGAGGAGGAGGGCATATCGGGCGTCGAGCTCGCTCTCACCAACCTCAACGCCGGCGGCAAGTTCGGCGGCGGCAACAAGGCCGGCGGCTATAAAATTTCTTCGGGCCTGCACGGCGTCGGCGTCTCGTGCGTCAACGCGCTCTCCGATACCCTCATTGCCGAAGTCTGCCAAAACGGCCACGTCTTCCGCCAGGTCTATCACTGCGGCGTGCCCGAAGAACCCTTAAAGATAGTCGGCGACACCGTGGAGACGGGCACTTCCATATGTTTCCACCCCGACGCCACAATGTTCGAAACGGTAGATTTCAACTACGAAACGCTCAAGACGCTTTTAAGGGAGCTCTCCTACCTCAACAAGGGGCTCACGCTTACGCTCACCGATAAGCGCGGTGATGCCGTCCGCGCGGATACGTTCTGCTATGCCGGCGGCGTCGTGCACTTCATCGAGGACATAAACAGGGGCAAGAACGTGCTCTTTGCCTCCCCCGTGTACTTCGAGTACAGCGAGGGCGACGATAAATTCCTGGAGGTGGCCATCCAGTATAACGACGGCTACACCGAGCAGATCTTTCCCTTCTCCAACAACATCCGCCAGCCCGACGGCGGCACCCATCTGGACGGCTTCAAGGCCGCCCTCACAAAGGTCATAAACGATGCCGGGCACCGCCTCAACATCTTAAAGGAAAACGAAAAACTTTCGGGCGAGGACGTGCGCGAGGGCATAACCGCCGTCGTGTCCGTAAAGATCGCCGACGCCCAGTACGAAAGCCAGACCAAGAGCAAGCTGTGCTCCACATACGTCCGCGGCTTTGTGCAAAAGGCCGTCACTGATAAGTTCGGCACCTATCTCGAAGAACATCCCGCCGAAACGCGCGAGCTCGTCATGCGCTGCATAACCGCCCAGAGGGCGAGGGACGCGGCAAGGCTCGCCCGCGAGGAGACGAGGCGCAAGGGCGTTCTGGAATCCACAAAGCTGCCCGGCAAGCTGGCAGACTGTTCGGATAAGCGTCCCGAACTGTGCGAAATCTACCTCGTTGAGGGCGACTCCGCGGGCGGCACTGCCAAGCAGGGGCGCGACAGGCGCTTCCAGGCAATACTGCCCCTCCGCGGCAAGATACTCAACGTCGAAAAGGTGCGCATAAACCGCGTGCTGGAAAACGAGGAAATAAAGGCCATGATAACGGCCTTCGGCTGCGGCATACAGGACAACTTCGATGAGAGCAAGCTGCGCTACGACCGCATCATAATCATGACCGATGCCGATGTAGACGGCTCGCACATAAGAATACTTCTTCTCACTTTCTTCTTCCGATATATGCGTCCCCTCGTCGAAAACGGCCACGTCTACGCCGCCCAGCCGCCCCTTTACAAGGTCTCGGCCAAGGGCATGGAAGATCTCTATCTCTACGACGACAAGGCCCTTGAGGATTTCAGAAACGAACACGAGGGCATGAAGTTCGAACTCCAGCGCTATAAGGGACTTGGAGAGATGAACAAGGAACAGCTCTGGGAAACCACCATGGATCCCGCCAAGCGCACCCTCGTCAGGATAAACGTCGCCGACGCGGTGGAGGCGGACAGAATGTTCGGCATACTCATGGGCGAACAGCCCGAACTCAGAAGGCAGTTCATCGAAGAGAACGCCAAGCTCGTCGAAGAGCTCGACGTATAACAAGGAGAGTTTTAAAAGATGGCTAAAAAGATAACCAGTCCCGAACTCACCGAGGAATTTACCAAAACCCTCGCCATGACAAAGATGCTCGACGTCGAAGTGGATGAAGAGCTCAAAAAATCCTTCATAGCCTACGCCATGGCCGTAAACGTATCGCGCGCCATTCCCGACGTGCGCGACGGTTTAAAGCCCGTTCACCGCAGAATTCTCTATTCCATGCACGAACTCGGCCTCTATTCCGATAAGGCCTTCCGCAAGTGCGCGCGTATAGTCGGCGACTGCCTCGGCAAATACCATCCCCACGGCGACAGTTCGGTGTACGACGCCTTAGTCAGGCTCGCGCAGGACTTCACCATAAACATGCCCCTCGTCGAAGGCCACGGCAACTTCGGCTCGGTGGACGGCGATCCCGCCGCCGCCATGAGGTATACCGAAGCAAGGCTCTCCAAAATCGCCGCCGAGATGCTGCGCGATCTCGACAAGGAGACCGTCGATTTCTATCCCACGTTCGACGATACGGGTATGCAGCCCACCGTGCTGCCCTCGCGCTTTCCCAACATGCTCGTCAACGGCTCCGACGGCATTGCCGTCGGCATGGCCACAAACATCCCGCCCCACAACCTCGGCGAGGTCATCGACGGCGTGTGCGCCATGATAGATAACCCCGATATCGACGTGGACGAACTCATGACGTACATTCCCGCGCCCGACTTCCCCACCGGCGGAATGATAATGGGCAGGGGAGGCATACGCAAGGCCTACCGCACGGGGCGCGGCAACATAATAATCCGCTCCAAGTGCGAAATAGAGGAGTACCAGAGCGGCAATCAGACGCGCACCCGCATCATCGTCACCGAAATCCCCTATCAGGTCAACAAGGCCAAACTCATAGAATCCATTGCCGACCTCGTCAAGGATAAGCGCATAGAGGGCATCTCCGATATCCGCGAAGAATCCGACCGCGACGGCATGAGAATAGTCATCGAGGTAAAGAAGGACGCCAACGCGCAGGTCGTTCTCAACCTTTTATATAAGCACACCAACCTGCAGATATCCGACGGCCTCATCATGCTCGCCCTCGTTGACGGCACGCCTAAAATACTCAATTTAAAGGACTTCATCTATTACTATCTCGAACATCAGAAGGAGATAATAGTCCGCAGAACAAAGTACGATCTCGCCAAGACGGAGGAGCGCGCCCACATTCTGCGCGGCCTCGTCATTGCCGAAGCCTCCATCGACGAAGTGGTGGAAGTGTGCAAAAACGCCAAGGACAAGGCCGACTGCGTCGAAAAACTTGTGGCAAACTTCGTGCTGGACGAGCGTCAGGCCACGGCCGTCGCCGAACTGCGCCTGTACCGTCTCTCCCATCTCGAAGTCGATAAGCTCAACGAAGAACTCGCCGCGCTGGAGGCGGCCATCGCCGATTACAAGGATATCCTCGCGCACGAGAGCCGCGTTCTCGAGATAATCAAAAACGACCTTCTCGAAATTAAGCGCAAGTACCCCTCCGAGCGCAAGACGGAAATAGCCGTCGATTACGGCGATATCGAAGATGCCGACCTCATCCCCGTCGAACAGGTTGTAATATCCCTCACCCATTCGGGCTACATCAAGCGCCTGCCCGTCGCCGAATACAAGGCGCAGCACCGCGGCGGCATGGGCATAACGGCCCACAAGCCCAAGGAGGAGGACTTTGTCGAAAGCATGTTCATCTGCTCCTCCCACGATGACATTCTTCTCTTCTCGTCGCTGGGCAAGGTGTACTCCATCAAGGGGTATCAGATACCCGAAGCGGCCCGCACGGCGCGCGGCAGAGCCATAGTCAACCTCGTGCAGATAGCGCAGGATGAAAAGATAACCGCCCTCATAGCCGTAAAGGAGGGGGCGGAAGGCTACGTCGCCTTTGCAACCAAAAACGGCCTCATGAAGAAGACGAGGGTGGAAGAATTCGCCCGCATCAACCGCAACGGCAAGATTGCCATAAAGCTCAACGAAGGCGACGAACTCATCTCCGTCCACTTCACCACGGGCGAAGACGAAATCATGATAGCTTCCCGCGGCGGCAAGTGCATCCGCTTCCCCGAATCGGATATCCGCGCCATGGGGCGCGATACTGCGGGCGTGCGCGCAATGACTCTCTCCGGCGACGACGACTGCCTCGTCGATATGCTCGTCATCGATCCCTCAAAGGACATCCTCACCGTCGCCTCCAACGGCTACGGCAAGAGGAGCCGGCTCGAAGACTACCGCCTCCAGGGCAGAGCCGGTAAGGGCATAAAGGCGGGCGTGTTCAATGAACTCACGGGGCGCCTCGTCAATTTAAAACAGGTCTCCGACGAGGACGACGTAATGATAATCTCCGTCGGCGGCACAATAATCAGAATGCACTGCTCGGACATCTCAACCATAGGCCGCGCCACCAAGGGCGTAAGGCTCATGCGTTTAAAGGACGGCGAAGTCGCCACCGTTGCCGTCACCGAGCGCGACGACGAAGTCGAAACGCAGGCTCCCGAAGAGACGGCCGCCGATGTGGCCGAAGAGCCCGAAGAGCAGGACGAAGAGTAAAACGTCCCCGCACAATATAATCAGCCGTTAAAATTTTTTAAGCGGCGCAAAACTTTTAAAAAAGTTTTGCGCCGCTTATAAATTGTTCTCCGTATGCCGCCCTTGCAAAACACTCCGTCCGCCGTCTTAAACATGACAATAAATTCCCGCCCGTATGCCTGCAATTTAAACCTCCCCGCGGTCTGCACCGCGGGGAGCATGGTTTTATCCTGTCACTGCCCGCTGTGTTCTATTTCAAGCACTTCGGGCTTTTTGCCCGTCGAAGAGGGCAACAGTATCTGCATTATCTTTATCAGGCTGTTGGAAAGGGGGAATGCCGCCTCTATGATGACGGCCAGTATCAAAAAGTACGTGTAGTCCCACTGCAGCGTAGACCACTTGACTTCGTCGCTCACCTTGTACAGCATGTCGCCAATAAAGGGTACGCCCAGCGCTATTGCTACAAAGGCCACCATCACGGTGAACAGCACCAGTCTGTATCCGTTGAATGGCTGGCATACGCGGAAGAGCATTACAAGTCCGGCAAAAGTCATCGCCATCATGCACATGGGCACAACGTAGGGCTCGTACTGCTGCGGGTTGAACACGTAAATTATATAAACAGTCATCACGCAGCATATCATCAGTATGGCGCCCGGTATGCTCCGGCTCATTACGTGCGTTATAAACTTGCCCTGTACCCTCTCTTTGTTGGGCTGCAGCGAGAGCATGAACGAAGGCGCGCCTATTATGCACACTTCCAAAAGCAGCATGTTGCTCGGCATAAAGAGGTATGGCGTCTGCAATATTATCATGCATATCAGCGCCAGTATGGCCGTGAACAGCGTCTTCATCAGGTAGAGCGAGGAGGAGTTCTTTATATTGTTTATAACCCTTCGTCCCTCGCCCACAACTTTGGGCATGGAGGCAAAGTTGTTGTCCATCAGCACCAGGTGGCTTACGTTTCTCGCCGCCTCGCTGCCCGAGGCCACCGATATCGCGCAGTCGGCCTCCTTCAGGGCAAGTATGTCGTTTACGCCGTCGCCCGTCATTGCCACCGTGTTGCCCGCGCTCTTTATCGAGCGCACCAGGATGGCCTTCTGTTCGGGCGTCACGCGGCCGAACACCGTATACTTGTTGGCAACGCTTTCAACTTCCCTGTCGTTCAGTCCCTCAAGCGAGATAAATTTATCCGCTCTCTCTATGCCCGCGCGGCGGGCCACTTCGGCCACGGTAACGGGGTTGTCGCCCGAAATAACCTTAACGGCCACATCGTTTTCGCGGAACCACTTTATGGTGTCAACCGCGTCCTCGCGGATGTTGTCGGCTATCGAAATTATTGCCACGGGCTTCAAAACCGAAGGCAGCTTGTCGCCCACGATGGGGGTGGCGGAGTGGGCCAGAACTATCACTCTCAGTCCCATCGTCGCGTATTGCTTTACTATTCTGTCCACCTTGGCGGGCAGGGGCTTTAGCACAAATTCGGGCGCGCCCATCACAAATGTGCCCACGTCCTCAAACGTCACCGCCGAAAGTTTCCTCTTGGAGGAAAATGCTATGCTGGCCGTGGGGGAAAGGATGTCGTTGTGTCCGAAGTGGTTGTAAAGCGCAATGGATGTCTGGTTGTTGTCGTTGAGCGCCGAGAGCATCGAACCCATAATATCGTTGAGCGAATACTCTCCCACGGTGTTCAGTATTACGCAGTCGTTCACGCGCATCCTGCCGTCCGTTATGGTGCCCGTCTTGTCCAGGCACAGCACGTTTACTCTCGCCAGCATCTCCAGCGAATACAGATCCTGCACCAGCGTGTTGTTCTTGGCAAGGCGTATGACGCCCACCGCCAGCGCCATCGTCGTCAGCAGCATCATGCCCGAAGGTATCATGCCTATGACAACCGTGCACGTGCGCTGTATGGCGTAGTTTACTTTGGCTGGGAATATGTAATCGAATACGCTTCCCATCGCCGTCTCCGAAAGCGGCGCGCTGTACGTCGTCAGGAACATGCCTATGGCTATGGGCACAATCAAAAAGCCCACGCCCTTAATTATCATCTTGGTCGAATTCATCAGCTCCGAATTGGGCCTTCTGTACTTCTTGGCCTTGGCGGTCAGCTTTTCAAGGTAGGTCTCTCTGCCCACCTTTTCAACTCTGAATTTGCCGCTGCCCGAAGCTATAAAGCTGCCCGCATAGAGCATGTCGCCCGGCTGTTTCTTGATTGCAACCGATTCGCCCGTCAAAAGGCTCTCGTTTACTTCAACGGTGCCCTCCGCAAGTATGCAGTCGGCAGGCACCTGGTTGCCGAGTTCGAGTATGAGTATGTCGTCCAGAACTATCTCCGAAGAGGGTATCTCCACAAGTTCCCCGTCGCGTATGACCTTTGAAGTCGAAGACGCCAGAATGGACAGCTTGTCTATCGATTTTTTGGAGCGTATCTCCTGGATTATGCCCAGTATTATGTTTGCCGAAGTTATTATTATTACCAGATAGTTTGTAAATCCCGTCGTCCCGGCTATGAGCAGCGCTATGAACGCGCACAGGCACAGCAGGTTGAAGAACGTGCAGATATTGCTTATGAATATGCTTGCATAGGACTTTGAATACTTTTTGTTGGTATCGTTAAAGGCAAACTGGCTGAACCTTTTTTTAACCTGCTCTGCCGAAAGTCCGTCCCTCAGCCCGGGCGAAAAACGTTCCAGCTTTTCGGTGTTCACCGCCTTTTTGGGATGCCGCTTAAAGTATTTTATTATTTTTGCCTTGTCAAAATTTTCGGCGGGGGAGCGGACGCCGCGCAGGGGCGAAGCCTTTATTTCGGCCTCTATGTCCACGGCCTCGTCCGAAGTATCCGCCACCGCCTCGGCGGTTGCGCTCTCGTCGTAAATTTCGGCGTTGGTCTGCCCGGGCGCCTGTCTGCGCGCTCCGCCGCGCCTGTTCTGCACCGCGGCGGCGTCCTTCCCGTCCGCCTGTTCCCGTTCTTCGGGATCGGCCACGGCCTCGGGCAGTCCGTCCTCTGGCTCGGGTTTGTTCGGTTTATAATATATTTTGCTCATCTCTTTTCCTTTACAAGATAAAGTGTGTAATTGAATATAAAAATAATCTATCATAAGTATAACATATATTTGCCATTTTTTCAATTAAATAAAGGCAATTCATTTGCATTAACGGCTTTTTTGATTTATAATATTTTCAGACTTTCAAATAAAGTACAAGAGTGGTAAATTATGATAGACATCAATCTCATCCGCACCAATCCGGAATTAGTAAAGGAAAACATCAAAAAAAAGTTTCAGGATAAAAAACTTCCCCTCGTGGACGAGGTTCTCGAACTCGACGCCCGCCGCCGCGAACTTCAGCAGGAAGGCGACAGTCGCCGCGCACAGCGCAACGCCCTTGCAAAGCGCATAGGCGCGCTCATGCGCGAAGGCAAAAAGGAGGAGGCCGAACAGGCCAAACTCGCCTCCAAGGAAAATAACGACCGCATAGCCGAAATAGAGAGTCAGACGGCCGAAGCCGAGGCCGCCATAAAGAGGGATATGATGGCCATTCCCAACATCATAGCCGACGACGTGCCCATCGGCAGGGACGATAGCTGCAACGTACAGCAGAACACCTACCTCACCCCCGAGGAAAAGCCCTTCGAAGTGCCCTACCACCTCGACATTTTGGAAAATCTCGGCTGCATTGACCTCGACTCCGCAAGGCGCACTAGCGGCAACGGCTTCTATTATCTCCTGGGCGACGTGGCCCGTCTCCACTCCGCCGTGCTCGCATATGCGCGCGATTTCATGATAGGCAAGGGCTTCACCTACGTAATTCCGCCCTTCATGATCCGTTCGGACGTCGTCTCGGGCGTAATGTCCTTTGAAGAGATGGATGGCATGATGTACAAGATAGAGGGAGAAGACCTCTACCTCATAGGCACCAGCGAACACTCCATGATAGGCCGCTTCATGAACACCACGCTCTCCGAAAGCGACCTTCCCCTGACTCTCACATCCTATTCGCCCTGCTTCAGGAAGGAAAAGGGCGCCCACGGCATAGAGGAGAGGGGCATCTACCGCATTCACCAGTTTGAAAAGCAGGAGATGATAGTCATCTGCAAGCCCGAAGAATCGGATAGCTGGTACGAAAAGATGTGGAACTACACGGTAGAACTCTTCGTCTCGATGGGCATCCCCTGCCGCACGCTCGTCTGCTGCTCGGGCGACCTCGCCGACCTCAAATACCGCTCGCTCGACGTGGAGGCGTGGAGTCCCCGCCGCAAGGGCTATTTCGAAGTTGGCAGCTGCTCCAACCTCACCGACGCCCAGGCGCGCCGCCTCGGCATAAGGTACAAGGACTCCGCCACGGGCAAAAACGTCTTCGCGCACACCCTCAACAACACCGTCGTCGCTCCTCCCAGAATGCTCATCGCCTTCCTGGAAAACCACCTTCAGGCCGACGGCTCTGTGTTCATTCCCCAAGTTCTCCGTCCCTATATGGGCGGCCTCGAACGCATCACTCCAAGAAAAAAGTAATTATCCACAGTACTCCTTTCAAGGGGGCGCGCCGCGCTTTTTATGCGGCGCGCCCCCTTCGCGTAATTGCGGCTGCGCGCGCTTAACACGCTTTGTCGCTTTCTTTTTTAGCGACGGTGTTTGACATTTCGTCCCGCAGCGTATAAAATTATATTGTAAAGATATTTTCAACCGTGTTGCTCTGCGTCCGCAGGGCAAAAGGCAGGCGCAATGAGGGCTGTAATAAAGGATTTCTTCAGGGGAATGCTCAAAAACAAGGGCAAATTCATCTCCGTATTTTTCATAATTTTAATAGGCGCGGCCTTCTTTTCGGGCATACGCTCCAGCCGCGGCGACATGCTCGCCTCGGCCGAAAGGTATTACGACGAATACTCCCTCGCCGATATAACTGTAATAAGCACCCTCGGCCTCACCGAAGACGACGTGCGCGATCTCTCCGCCCTGCCGCAGGTGGAGAGGGCGGAGGGGGTATACACCCTCGACGCGCTGTGCGACGACGGCGCGGGGCTGGCCGCAAAACTCATCTCGCTCTCGTCGGATATAAACGTCCCCTCGGGATTGGTCGGCAGGCTGCCGCAGAGCGCCGACGAGTGCGTTCTGGATAATCTCTTCCTGGAGCTCGGCGATTATTCCGTCGGCGACAGCATATCTTTTGTGTCCGAAGGGGAAAAACTTCCACTCGCCCATTCCGTGTATACCATAGTCGGCTTTGCCGATCTCCCCCAGTATATGGATCTCAACAGGGGCACGGGCTCTGTGGGCAGCGGCTCCATAGACGGCTTTGTCCTTTTAATGCCGCAGGCCTTTACGCAGACGTACTACACGCAGATAAACGTCAAGGTCTCGGGTGCCGCCGCGCTCGACAGCTACGGCGATGACTACGATCCCCTTATCTCCTCTGCAAAGGAGGGAATAGAGGGCGTCTCCGGCGAGGCCGGCGAGCGCCGCCGCGAGCAGTTGGCCCGCGAATATGCCTCGCTCTTTCCCTTTCTCACCCCCGAACAGCTCCTGCCGCTGGTGCCGCAGTGCCAGTGGTACGTGCTGGGGCGCGAAGTCGTCTCGTCATACGTCGGCTACCGCAACGATGCCGACAGGATAGACAGTCTCGGCGAACTGCTGCCCATAGTGTTCTATCTCGTGGCCGCGCTCGTCAGCCTCACCGCCATGACGCGCCTGGTGGAGGAGGAACGCCAGCAGATAGGCGTGCTGAAGGCCGTCGGCTTCAGCAACGGCGCGGTGTTTGCGCGCTATCTCATGTATGCGCTCATTCCCACGCTGCTCGGCTCCGTCGCCGGCGTGCTTATAGGCGAAAAGCTCTTTCCCTTCGCCATTATGAACACCTATGCCATGCTCTATTCGGGGCTTAAATCCTTTGTCCTGCCGTATAACTTTATCGAAGGCGGCATCGCCGTCATTGCGGGCGTGGTCAGCACGGGCGTTGCCACGTTTGCGGCGGGATACAGGATCTCCCGCGAAACGCCCGCCCTCATCATGCGCCCCGAAGCCCCCAAACCGGGCAAGCGCGTATTTTTGGAGCGCGTCCCCTTCGTCTGGAACAGGCTGGGCTTCACGCAAAAGTCCACCGTGCGCAACCTCTTCCGCAATAAAAAGCGCTTTTTGATGACTATAATCGGCGTCGCCGGCTGTATGGGGCTGGTGCTCGTCGGCCTCGGCCTGCACGATTCCATAATGGTCGTCGTCGATAAACAGTTCTCCGAACTCACCCACTATCAGGCCTCCGTCACCCTCTCCGCTGCCTCCGCGGAGGACAGGCAGGCCCTTCTAGACGAAATCTCCGAACTCGGCGGCGTATCGTCCTATGTGATGTACCAGCGCTCCGTCGATGCAACGGGCTCCGGCGGGGTGCAGGCGGTCACGTTGAGCGTGCCCCGGGATCTCTCCGGCATAGAAAATTATTTCACCTTCCGCACCCGCGCGGGGCGGCAGCCCGTCTCCGTCGCCGAAGGCGCAATAGTCAGCGAAAAGACGGCCTCCGTGCTCGGGGCGGGCGTCGGCGACGACATCACCCTCACCGTCGAAGGCCTCCCCGTAAGCGTAAAGGTTACCGGCATATTCGAAAATTACATCGGCCACTACGTCTTCATGTCCGAAGAAAGTTATTCGTTCCTCTTCGGCTCGCCTCCGGCGTACAACGTCGTCCTGCTCGGCTATGCGCAGTCTGCGGGATTTGAAGAGGAGCTCGGCCAAATGCTCGTCGCCAACGACGCCGTACAGGGCGTGTCGTTCATGTCCGATCTCATCGCTTGGGCGGATGACACTCTGTCCTCGCTCAACACGATAGTATTCATCGTCCTTGCTGCGGCCGCCCTGCTGGCGTTCGTCGTGCTGTACAACCTCAACAGCATCAACATAGCGGAGCGCAAGCGCGAGCTCGCCACTTTAAAGGTTCTGGGCTTTTACGAAGGCGAAGTCGCAACCTACGTGTATAGGGAAAACATGCTTTTAACAATAATAGGTATAGTGCTGGGCATAGGGCTGGGCATACTTCTCCACAGCTACGTCATCACGGCTATTGAGGTCGATCTAATAATGTTCGGCCGCAGCATCTATTGGTACAGCTATCTCATCGGCGCCGCGCTTACCTTCGGCTTTTCGCTCATAGTAAACTTTGTCATGTTCCCCGGCATAAAAAAGATAGATATGGTTGAAAGTTTAAAGAGCGTGGAATAACTCCCGCGGCGGGGTGAATCGGGCATAAAAGTAAGAACTATAAGGAATTCCTTACCAATATGAAGCAGAGGACATACATTGCAATAGATTTAAAATCCTTTTACGCCTCCGTTGAATGCGTGGACAGGGGACTGGACGCCATGGATACCAACCTTGTCGTCGCCGATAAGTCCCGCACGGAAAAGACGATAGTTCTCGCCGTCTCCCCCTCGTTAAAGACGTTCGGCATTCCCGGCAGGCCCCGCCTCTTTGAAGTCGTGCAGAGGGTAAGGGAGGTAAACCGTGCGCGCAGGCTCAATGCCCCCGGGCGTAAATTTTCGGGCAAGTCGCATTCCCTCGGCAGCCTCAAATCCGATCCCTCGCTCGAACTCGACTATATCGTCGCTCCGCCGCGCATGGCGCACTATATAGAATACAGCACTAAAATTTACCGCATCTACCTCAATTACGCCGCCGCCGAAGATATCCACGTCTATTCCATAGACGAAGTATTTATAGATGTAACCCCCTATCTCGGGGCGGCAAAGTGCACCGCGCGCGAGTATGTAAAGCGCATTCTCAAGGACGTCTATTCGCAGACGGGCATCACGGCCACGGCGGGCATAGGCACAAATCTGTATCTTTGCAAGGTGGCAATGGATATAGTCGCCAAGCACGTCCCCGCGGACGGCGACGGCGTGCGCATCGCCGAACTGGACGAGCAGTCCTACCGCCGCACGCTGTGGGATCACACTCCGCTCACCGATTTCTGGCGCGTGGGCAGGGGTTATGCCGAAAAGCTCAACGCCCACGGCATGTACACCATGGGCGACGTCGCCCGCTGTTCGGTGGGCACGGGCAGCATATATAACCAGGATCTCCTCTACAGAATGTTCGGCGTCAATGCCGAACTGCTCATCGACCATGCGTGGGGGTGGGAGCCCTGCACGATTTCCGAAATAAAGGCCTATAAGCCCCGTTCAAACAGCATGGGAGCGGGGCAGGTGCTCACCATGCCCTATGCGTATGAAAAGGCCCGCCTCGTCGTCACCGAAATGGCCGACTCCATCGCTCTCGACCTCGTCGCCGCGGGCATGGTCACGTGCCAGATAGTCATGACTGTGGGCTACGACGTTGAAAATCCCGATTACAGCGGCGAATATTCAATCGATCGCTACGGCCGCAGGATACCTGGGCACGCCCACGGCACGCACAACCTCGATCGCTACACCTCGTCGGGCAGGCAGATACGTTCGGCCGCGCTCGCCCTCTTCGACAGGATAGTAAATAAAAAGCTCAACATCCGCCGCATCTACATCACCGCCGCAAAGGTGGTGGGGGAGGACAGCGTCCCTCCGCCCGGAAGCGAACAGCTCGATCTCTTCACCGACTACGCCGAAGAACAGCGCAGGGGCGAACTCGCAAGGGAGGAGGACGAAAGGGAAAAGAGCCGCCAGAAGGCCGTGCTGGAGATACGCGGCAAGTACGGCAAAAACGCCGTCCTCAAGGGCGTCAGTCTGGAGGAGGGCGCAACAGCCAAAAGCCGCAATTCGCAGATAGGCGGGCACAAGGCCTGAAAAAGGCGTTCGCCGCGGCATATTGCGGGGTGTATTAAAAAATCAGGGGTAATAAAACATGGGCAATTACGACGATATAATCAATCTTCCTCATCCCTCTCCCAAGGGGCGTCCGCGCATGGATATGGCCGACCGCGCCGCCCAGTTCGCGCCCTTTGCCGCCCTCACCGGCTACGACGACGCTATAGACGAGGAGGGGCGCATCACACAGCAGAGGGTGCAACTCGGCGAGGACGGAGCCGGTCAGCTCAACGACCTTCTCATCGAACTTTCTGCAATGATTTCAACTCGCCCCGCCGTCGCCGTGACCTACTTCGTTCCGGACGGAAAAAAGGAGGGCGGCGCCTATCTGTCCTTTTCGGGCGTGCTCGCCGGTGTGGACGGGGTTAAAAAAAGGCTGGTGTTCGAGTGCGGAACGGCCGTCGCCTTCGGCGACATAATGTCTCTCACCGTATTGTAAAATTAACTTTATAATAAATGCCGGGGCGGTCTCTTCGCCCCGGCATTGTGGTGTCTGATAATTTTCAGGCATAGCGGGGGCGGCGCACCTTAAAGGTGCGCCGCCCCGGGTTTATGTGTTTTAGTTTAACGTGCCTATCAGTCTGCGGCAACTTTCTTCAGGAGTTCTTCAACCGCCGCCTGCAGCTTCTTCAAAGCCGCCTCGGCGTCGTCCTTGTTGTTCGCCTTCACGGAGTAGTAAATCTTCAGCTTGGGCTCCGTGCCGCTGGGGCGCACGCATACAAAGCTGCCCGTCTTGAGTTCGTAATATACGCAGTTTGTCTTGGGCGAGCCTATGGGCGTCACTTCGCCCGTGGCAAGGTCGGTCTTTTCGTCCTTGGAATAGTCGCGCACGCTGGCAATCTCATATATATCCAGCTTGTTTACTTTTGCCGTCTTGAGCCCGTCAACCACGGCGTTCATCTCGGCCATGGCGTTGAGTCCCTTGTACTGTATGGATACGTTGCAGTCCAGCACATAGCCGTACTTCTTGTATATCTCGTTGAGCCTGTCAAATACCGTGGTGCCCTTGTAGGTATAGTAGCATACCATCTCGGCGCACAGCATGGAGGCAACTACGGCGTCCTTGTCTCTCGCGTGCGTGCCGCGGAGGTATCCGCAGCTCTCCTCAAAGCCGAACACAAAGTGGTGGCTGCCGTCGGCTTCCCACTGCTTTATCTTTTCGCCTATGAACTTGAACCCTACGGGAACTTCAAACAGCTCCACGCCGAAGTTCTGGCAAATGGGCTTTGCCATGCCCGTCGTCACGAATGATTTCACCACGGCGGGGTTGGCGGGCATCGCGTTGTCCTCCTTGAGGCGGGTGAGTATGTAATCGAGCAGCAGTATGCCCACCTGGTTGCCCGTCAGCGCCTCAAATTCGCCCTCGGCGTTCTTTACGGCAACGCCCAGTCTGTCGCTGTCGGGATCGGTGCCGAAAACTACCGTGGCGCCTATCTTCTGCGCCAGCGCTATGCCCATGGAGAGCGTCTCCTTGAATTCGGGGTTGGGCACCTGCACGGTGGAAAAGTCGGTGTCCTTCTTTGTCTGCTCCTGCACCACGGTGGCGTTTATGCCTATCTTCTTCAAAATGGTGGTTACGGGTATGTATCCCGAGCCGTGCACGGGCGTATATACAAGTTTAAGATTCTTTCCGCACGCCTTTACGGCCTTTTTGGAAAGCGTCAGCTTTGTCAGCGCCTTATAGTACTTTCTGTCCACCGAGGCGGGCACGGGCTTGATATATTTTTTGACCTGCTCCGCGGTGGGGGCGGGGCTGCCCAAAAAGTCCGTCACCTTTTCGATGCTCTCAACCACCACGGCCGTGTCCTCGGGGCTCATCTGCGCGCCGTCCTCGCCGTACACCTTATAGCCGTTGTACTGCTTGGGATTGTGCGAAGCCGTAACCATTATGCCGGCTATCGTGTGCAGCTGTCTCACCGCAAACGAAAGCATGGGTACGGGGTGAACGTCGCCGAAGAGGTAGGCCTTTATGTTATTCGCGGCCAGCACGTCCGCCGAAGCCCTTGCAAATTCGTCCGATTTAAGCCTCGTGTCGTAGGAAATTACAACGCCCCTCTCCATGGCGGCGGGGCCGAGTTTTTTTATGAATGCCGCCAGCCCCTCGGTTGCGCGCATTACGGTATAGATATTCATCTTGTTCGTGCCGTAGCCTATTATGCCGCGCATACCGGCCGTGCCGAACTGCATCTCCGCACCGAACGAGTATTCTATCTCTTCCTCGTTGTCCCTGATCGCTTCAAGCTGCTGTCTGCCCTCGGCGCACAGGCGCTTGTCGTTCAGCCAGCTTTCATATATTTTTTTGTAATCCATAGTTGTTGTCCCCCGGAATTATTTTTGCTCCGCGCGCGTCCCGGCGCGGAAGGAATAGTATTCTTGTGCCCAGGCACATATTATACCCTATATATTATACAAAAAAAATCCCCCCTTGTAAAGGGGGGAAGGCAAATTATTTTGCATAAATTTCACATTTTTTGAAATTTTCCGCACTCAATCGTTATCTTCGCCGCGGAAGAACTGTTCGCGCGTCCTCGTCTTTTCGCGGTCGGGCTTTACGATGGTGTTCTTATCCATAAAGTACTTTATCTCGTTGTTGTCAGAATAGTTTACAAATTCAAAGCAGATGAGTATCACGTAGCTTGCAGGCAGCGTTATTAAAATGCCCGCGCCCAGCGTGAGCAGCGTCGCCGCAACGTTGAGGCCGAATATTATGAGCACCAGCACGATAAAGTTGGAAAGCACGTCCCAGAAGTTCTTGTTGCCGCCCTTCGTGTAGTCGAAGGAATAGGCTATCGCCTTGCGGTTGTTCATCTTTCCGTATATCAGGGCGGGCAGCCAGTCGGAAGTGAATGCCATCTTCAGAACATACAAAAAGACTATCGCCGTCGAGGAGAAGAATATGAGCAGCAGTATGGGTGTGCCGGCGTTCATCAGTCCGAACGCTATTCCGCCCACGGCCGCAAAGATAAGTATGTCGTATACAAAGGATAGGGGTACGTATATCGCGTTGTACAGCGCGGCGTGGCCCAGGTTTTTAATGAGCGTTCCTATAAACGGCGACTGCGCGCGCATGGCCATCTTGTCGTTTATTATAGCCCCGGCCGTATAGTTTCCCAGTCCCAGAAAGAACTTCTGCACAAGGTATACGAGCGCTATGATGAACACCGTGAGTATCACCGATCCGGCCATGCCGGCAAGCATCTCCATCAGCTCGGTAAAGGCTTCGCGTATGGTGCCCCATATGCTCTGCATGGCGTTGAAGTCGAGGTTTACGAACGCCGAACCAAAGTTTTTCAGCGCTTCGGAGAGCGCCGCCACCTGCGTAGTGTCGCTCACCCTCGAAATAAAGGGGAATATCACCGCCGTGTAGAGGCACAGGCTGAACAGCAGTATTACAAATCTATAGAGCAACAGTTTGTACGTCACCGAAAAGTTGTCCACAAATACGTTGAATGTGTGTTTGAATTTCATAGGTTATATCTCCGGTCTCCGCCGCAGCGCGCTATGGCGCGTCGGTCGGTTAATATTTTCTCAGATCCTCTCTCTCGATGCCGTCCACGTCGGCATAGGTCAGGTATCCTTCCACGGCAATTATCATGAATGCGCAGCCGAAACTTATCGAACCTGCCGTAAGCGTGCCCGCAATTCCCAAAAACGCCGCGCACAGCCCCGTGATCAGCACGGCCGCGGCAAAGGGAATGGCCACCGCCGTAATTATCTTCAGCCTCACCGTCTTGGCCTGGGCATAGGAACAGTACAGCGCCTCGCTCACCCTGTAACCCGTCACTTCGGCGCAGGGCAGCCACAGGAAGAGGTGCGCCACTATAAATATGAACACCAGCGCCAGCATAAAGCAGATTACCGCGCCTATTACGAATATGTACGCTCCGCCCAGCGCGAACGTGGACATCACCACGGCCATCAGCAGCGCGAATACAAACATCAGCGCTATTATCACGGCCATGAACATGAATCCGTATACAAAGTTTATGGTAAAGCTGGACATTATCGAACGGAAGTTCTTGCTTCCGAACCTGACGTGTTTGTCCACCATGGAGTGCACAAAGGCAAGGTTTAAAATGAGCGCCACATAGGCCGCTATACATAAGACAACCGTAATCCAGTTTTCGGTGTTGAAGGGTATGAACAGCCTCACCCAGTCGCCGAACGACGATGTGATTTTGCCGTCCTCAAAGGAGGCGGCAACCCTCTCCATGGCCCCGTAGTCTATAATGGGCACAAAGCAGAGTATTGCCACGGCCAGAAAGGGCCACAGTATCAGGATATTGTTTTTGATATATTTTAATGTCGCTATAAGGTATTTCATTGCAGTTCAACTATTTTGCCCGTAAATTTTCCGTCGTATACGGCAAGGTATAAATAGCTTTTAAAGGGGGAGTATCTTATCAGCGTTCCCGGATTGAACAGCGTCACGCCGTCAATGTTGTCCTCAACGGCCTCGTGCGTGTGCCCGTACAGCGCTATTGCCGCGCCTGCGGATGCGGCCTTTTCGGCAAGGCGGGCGCGCCCGCGCTTTACGCCGTATCCGTCGCCGTGGCAGGCGAATATCTTAACGCCTTCAACTTCCAGCGTGATCTCGTCTTCGCCCAGCCTCGGTATGTCGCAGTTGCCGTTCACAAGGTATGTCTTGCCGGGAAAGTCCGCGCGTATCTTCGCCCCGTCCGACGAGGTGTCGCCCAGGTGAATTATCATGTCGCACTCGGCAAACAGTGGGTAAAGTTTTTCAACCGCCGCCCTGTTGCCGTGCGTATCCGAAATTACTATTATGCTCTTCAAAGTCTGCTCCTCAGGTCTTCCAGCGCGCGGAAGCGGTGGGATACGCCGTTTTTTTGCTCCTCCGTCGCCTCGCCGAAGCTCATCTTCAGGTCGTCGGAAAAGAACAGACTGTCATAGCCGAACCCGCGTTCGCCGCGCTCTTCGCGCAGTATGCTGCCGTAAGTCTTGCCCACGCCGAACAGCATTTTTCCGCCCGGCTCATACAGGCACACGGCGCATTCAAAGTGCGCGCGCCTGTCGTCGATGTCCTCAAGCTGCTTCAAAAGCAGCGCGCGGTTGCCCGCGTCGCCCTCGCCCGAAAACCTCGCCGAATATATCCCCGGCGCGCCGCCTAGAGCGTCCACGCACAGCCCCGAATCGTCCGCAAGCGCGGTTGTGTGCAGTGCTTCGGCAACCGTTCTGGCCTTGATCAGCGCGTTTTCGCGGAATGTCTTTCCGTCCTCGCATATTTCGCCGTCAAAGCCCGCGTCCTTCATGGAAATCACTTTATATTCCTTAAGAATATCGGCTATTTCTTCAATTTTATGGCGGTTGCCGCTGGCGACCACCAGTATCTTCTGTCTTTCCATATGTTTATTATACAATAAAAAAAATCAAAAGTAAAGGGGAGAGGGGCAAAAAAGAGTTTCCTAAAGGCCTTTTATTTAAATACATAGTCATTTTGACTGAATAAGTCCGCCCTCTCCGTCACTTCAATCGCACCTCCTGTCATTTCGACTTCCATGTCATATCATTTCGACTATATCCCTTTCCTGTCATTTCGACCGGAGTGCTTTTTTCTTGTCATTTCGACCGAGCGAAGCGAGTGGAGAAATCTCAAAGTTCGTTTGCAACAAGGCGTCAATAATTTCCGCCGCAATAAAGCTGCCCCTGTAAAGGGGAAGTGGCTTGCAAGGCAAGCCGAAAGGGTTCTATTAAAAATAATTTTCCTTCACATACCCAAACATTGAGATCTTTCGACTGCGCTCAAGATGACACATACAGACATCGCTAAACACCATTCTTTCATTGTCTTTTCAGTTGAATATGCGCCTCTTTTCATTTTAACTTTGCCCATTTCCTGTCATTTCGATTGAAACGCGCATATTGCGCGCGAAACGGAGAAATCTCAAAGTCTGATGCCTTCCATGTCATTTCAGCGCTATCCCTTTACTTGTCATTTCGACTGGAGTGCTTTTTTCTTGTCATTTCGACCGAGCGCAGCGAGTGGAGAAATCTCAAAGCAACGGCAGACAACAGGTAAACACCCTTTTCGTCAACCCCGTGGCATAAAGTCTGAACGGCGTTCAATAATATAAGCGGCAGGCGCGTAGCTGCCCGTCGCTTAAAACGTGCTGTTAAACGTAAATTAACCGCTAAAAATTATATTCTGTACTCATCGCAAAAATTTATCTGCCTGTAATCGGCCCAAAATTCTATTTCAGTCGATCTCTCGTTTCCGTTGACGTCACACGTATCGGTGATGTCGCGGTCATAAAAAGTAACGTTCTCGCAAAAATTGTCTTCCGTCACTTCCCCGTATTGTTCAAACATGTCGTTTGCATATTCGTACAGTATATTTATACATTCATTGCCTATTACAAAGCAAAAGTACACCTTGCCTTCAACGCGCTTTGCTTCGCCTTCGCCAAGTTCCGTGCTCAATGCTGCGGTCATTTTTTTATTAAATGTTACCTGGTTTCCGTCGTCGTGAAAATCATCGATGTTAAGACGCGAGTCGGAATCAAAGCAATAATTTTCCATTTCAAGCGTCATTTCCAATATCAAAAATCCATACCCGTCGCCGGCCGTATATTCGGCCGTATATTGCGGTTGTCCGCAATATATATAGCGGGCAACTGTTATTTTGTCGTAACTCACCTTTCCTCCGTCAACCTCCCGGATTCTGCCGGCAACGCAGTACGCCACAACATCTGCGGAATCTGGGCCGTCCGGTGGAGGTACACAGCCCGTAAACACGGTTATAAAACAAAAAACCGCCACGGCCGCGGCGGATAAAATCCCATGTATAAATTTATTCATTTTTACCTCGCCAAAAATGTAAATAAATTTCTTTTTTTGCGTTTTTATTGTAACATACTTTCAGTATTACGGCAACTAAAATGATATAAAAATTTTCACTTCAATTTTTTTGATTTATTCGGCGGTTTCAGAGTATTTAAATGTATAAATAATATTATGAATGCGTAAATTCGCAGTGAAGAGAGGGGCGAACTGCCCGTTCCGCCCCTCGCCAAAAAAGCATCTTATTCGTCCCACTTCAAGTCGTGCAGTTCGCCTTTTTTGTTCATGCTCTCAAAGTCCGATTGCCTCAGTCCCTCGTATACGGCTATTGCCACCGAATTTGAAAGGTTGAGGGAGCGCAGCTGCCCCATCATGGGAATCCTCACGCAGTCGTCGGGGTGAGCCTTCAAAAGTTCCTCGGGCAGCCCCTTTGTCTCCTTGCCGAACACAAAAAAGTCGCCGTCGCGGTAACTCTCGTCCGTGTAGCACTTTCTGGCCTTGGTGGTAAAGTAAAAAAATCTGCCGTCCGAATATGCGTTCTTCAGCTCATCAAGGCTCTCCCAGTACGTTATGTCCACATACTGCCAGTAATCCAGCCCCGCGCGCTTGAGGTATCTGTCGCTCACTTCAAAGCCCAGCGGCTTAACAAGGTGCAGTCTGCACCCCGTCGCCGCGCATGTGCGCGCAATGTTGCCCGTATTCTGGGGTATTTCGGGCTCTACGAGTACAATGTTGAACATCTCCTGTCTCCGTATACCACATTATATATAATATATACCAATTATATTTTTTTTCGCGCGTTTTATCAAGTCAAAAGGGCGGGTTTGCAAAATTATTTTACAAACAATTGACAAAGTTATTACAAAACTGATACAATTGTATATGGTAAATAACATTGTGGAGAGAAGTTCAAATGAGTATTGATGGCGTACTTCAGATAGTATACGCGCTCTTTTACCTGCTCGGCGGCATAACGGTATTCATGATAGGCATGGATATCCTCGGCTCCAATCTCGAAAAGGCCGCAGGCAGCAAAATGCGCCACCTCATCGGCAAGGCCACTAAAAACAAGTATGTCGGCATAGCCACGGGTACGGCGATAACGGCCATAATCCAAAGCTCTTCGGCAACAACAGTAATGGTGGTGGGCTTCGTCAACATCGGCCTCATGAACCTCATTCAGGCCACGTCCATTATAATGGGCGCCAACATAGGCACTACCATAACGGCCTTCATTTCGGCGCTCTCTATGGGCAACTTCGAACTCGATATAACCGCCGTATTTTCTTTGGTCGCCTTTATAGGTCTGCTCATGACGCTCTTTTCCAAGGAGGAAAAGACAAAGCGCATAGGCTTCATCCTCGCCGGCCTCGGCATGATATTCGTCGGCCTCTACACGATGTCGTTCTCCGTAACCAACCTCACGGAGACGCCGGGCGAGGTGCATGACGCAATAATCGGCATGTTCGCCGCCATAGGCAACGGCAAGACGACTCTCACCTGGGAAATCCTCGTATTATTCCTTCTCGGCCTCGGCCTCACGGGTATAATGCAGTCCTCTTCGGCCGTCACGGCAATAGTTATAACCCTTGCCAGCGGCAACCTCATCAGCCTGCACATGGCAATATTCATCGTGCTCGGCACCAACATAGGTACGTGCTTCACGGCCGTCATCTCCTCCATAGGAACCAATGTAAACGCCCGCCGTGCGGCTTGTATACACCTCTGTTTCAACATAATAGGCTGTATCATCTTCGCCATCCCCACAATAGTTTGGGGCTCGGATATTGCCCGCCTTCTCGAAAGCTGGATGCCCGGCAACGTCACATGGCAGATAGCCATATTCCATCTCTTCTTCAATTTCACCACCACGCTCATACTCATGTGGTTCATCCCCCAGCTCGTCAAACTTTCCGAATTCCTTGTGCGCGACAAGCATAATGTCGTCAACACCGAAGAACACGAAAGCGACGAAATGCTCGATAGCCGCCTCTTAAAGACGCCCGCCATCGCCGTCGGCCAGGCCCGCAAGGAGATAGTAAAGATGGGGCAGCTCGCCTTCTCAAACTATAAGCTGGCGCTCGAAATGCTCCTCGGCAACGACACTTCCAAAAAATCTCTCTTCGCCGAAAACGAAAAGCATATAGATGAACTCAACAAGTACATAACACAGTTCCTTGTTAAACTTTCCTCCGAAGATATCTCCGGTGTGGATGAAAGCAAGGTTTCGTCCTTCTATCACGTCACCAGCGATATCGAACGTATAGGCGACTATGCCGAAAATATCGTCGAATACGCCGAAGAGATGATAAAGGCGGGCGCTAAATTTTCCGATCACGCCACCGCCGAAATACGCGAAATGGACGGCTATATCTCCGAACTCTACCGCAATGTCGAAATGGCCTTCGCAAATCACAATCTCAGCTATTCGCAGAATATCGATAACGCCGAAAACGACGTGGACGCCATGTGCGATAGAATGAAGGAAGCTCACATCCGCCGCACCAACGAGGGCAGATGCTCTCCCGAAGCCGGCTCCGTCTACCTCCAGCTCGCCGTCAATCTCGAACGCATCGGCGACCATATGAACAACATAGGCAATTCCATAAAGGCCTATGTCGAACCCAATTCGTAATTTTTATATGCAATAAAGAGCCACGGGGCGCGCCGCGCCCCGTGGCTCTTTGATATTTAAAGGGAGTGGAGTGTACCGCTTCCGCACTTATCCCGACTTTGAGATCTTTCGACTCCGCTCAAGATGACATTGTAATGGCTTTGCCAAACATCGTCCTTTTCTGTTCGCCCGTCCGCCCTTTCCTGTCATTTCGACCGTGTGCCTCTTTTTGTCATTTCGACTAAGCCGCGGCGGGCTCTGCCGCCGCGGCGCATGGAGAAATCTCAAACCCCGACGCCTCTTTCCTGTCATTCCGCTCAATCGCCGCCCGTCCCGTCATTTCGACCGGAGGCGCATTGCGCCGCAGTGGAGAAATCTCAAAGTCCGGTTACGACAAGGCAATAAAAAACTCCGCCGCAAATCAAGCTGCCCCTGCCAAGGGGAAGTGGCTTGCGCAGCAAGCCGAAAGGGTTTATTTAAATAGTGCCACCGCCATTACCCAAACTTTGAGATCTTTCGATTGCGCTCAAGATGACTACGGGTTTTACCAAACATCATTCTTTTTCCGTCATTTCGACTAAGGCGCGGCGGGCTCTGCCGCCGCGGCGCATGGAGAAATCTCAAAGTTCGTTAGTTGTCAACCGCACTCCTTCAAAAATCGTCCGCCCCTCCCGGCTATATTCATCTCGTCCGTGCGCCAATGTCCGATGTAATTAAAAACAAAAATTTTTGCGTCTGCTATTGACTTATTTAAATTCCTGTATTATAATAAATTCAAGGTACAATCAACAATATGCACTATTTTATCGCTTTTTTAATAAAAAGGAATATTTTATACATATAATATGTATAATTCACGGGAGGTGAATTCCAATGGGTACATTCAAATTTTGCGCAAATTGAGCAACAGGGCTTTTTTTGCGCTTTTTTTATTATGATTAGGATGTAAAAAATGAGTAACAAACTTGCAAAACTGATCGTTTCGCTTGGTATAACCATATCATCCGTACTGACTTTTTGTCTTGCCGCGTGCGGCGACGGATCGGGTGATTCGGCAAATCATTCCTTAAACCGCAATGACAATGTTCAGGCAGATAAAGATACGCAGCCCGGCAACGTCGATCACGAAACGGGCCCCGGTTCATCTCTCTATTTTGTCAAGCGGTTCAATAATAATGCGGATTTCGCCGCATTTGTAAGGGGGTTCAACACGCAGGGCGGCAGAACTTTTGTATCGTTCGATTTCAAAGATGCCCCGTTTGTCTCCGAAAAGGAGTATTCGTTTGCTGCGCAAATTTACCCGTCGGCGTTGGGCGCTACGGAGCAGATATACGATGACCAGGTTTCCGAATTCAGCGTGTCATATGATTTCTATTCATATCATCAGTCCCCGGGCAACGGTGCGGAAAACGTTCCGTTCCATATAGAGTGCAGTTATGATTACGAATACGAACACAATTTCCCCTCTATATTTGTCAATACCATAACATTTGAAAGGGTTGATTTCAACGGAGTCGATTATTTTTATAAAATGAGATATGACGGCCGCAGGATAATGGATATAACCATTTCCATCGAATATCCCCACGATGACGATACCGTTGAAGACATCCTCAAATTGCTCAACAAC
>CALVLX010000017.1 GCA_944341195.1 uncultured Clostridia bacterium | reverse complement strand
TCGCGTATTATCGCGGCGAGATAGACGTTCCTCATCCAATGGATATCCCAGGATATATTTATCGTCTTTAATTCGTTATCCTTCCAACAGACGGTGCCCAGCTTTAACCTGCGCATCTTTCGCTCGTGGAAAAAACTGCGGATATCCCTAAAAATATAATACAGCCATTCCCAAAACCGCTTGAACGGATTTTTGGAGGGCGGCTCCTGTATGATGTTGATCCCCTGTGCCTTGATTATTTCGCCGAGTTCATTCTGCCTGTTTTTGTTATTTTTCATACGCACCTTCCGGACTTTTTCTCTATTATACGCCAAGCCGTGTACCAAATTGAGGACACATCACACATTTTAATTTATTCCTTCTGCTACTCTGCAAAATTATGCCGACCGGATTTGACGTATATTGCCATTTCGTGTATTGCCCGCAATTTAAGCCAATAAATTACGCTATAAATCAAAGCGGGTTTTCCGCTTGTTGAAAGCGAGCGGCGGACGAAAGGAGACAAGCGGCGCGCGGATATTTTTCCGCGCGCCGTAAGGGAGGTAAATATGAAAATTTGCCGCATCCGCTTTATAGAGAGCGGCGGCCGAATGTTACTGTACTTTAAAAGTAATTTTTACGACTATGCCGGAGGCATACTCGTCCGCTCCCGAGCCGAGGAGATCTTCGCCGCTCATCTCGAACACCAGCGTGCTGCCCGTGGCCTGCGCCGTGGCCGGAAGCTCATCGCCCATGCCCGTGAAGGTGACTGTTGAACCGTCCTGCGTGTACGTTATGCCGGTAGGAGCATCGCCGTCGCCGACCTTCATTGTTACTTTACCGTCCTCGGAGAACGACATCGTTGCACCGCTCAAGCCCTCCTTGACCAAGGCGGCCGCAAGATCGACGGCGGCATCTTCGACCTCGCTGAGCTCGCGGTCGATGCTGACTTCGGCATCTTCAAACACATAAGTCTTGCCCGCAACGGAGGACGCGCAGGCGGCAAGCAGTACGAGGGTTGAAGCGAGCAGCGCTACAACCAGCGCACCAAACAACTTGAAAAACTTTTTCATGGGTTTTCTCTCCTTTAAGAGTTTTTTAGTATAACCATTATACAACCGATGAAAAATTTTGTCAATATATGTTACGAAGATACACGCCCACAACTTTTTTTAAGAAAACGGGCGGCGGCGCCGCGCCCCAAAGGCGCGGCGCCGCCGCATGAACAACCGGACGCGGAGACGGGGGTTATTCGCCCTCCTCTCCGTCCTCCTCTTCGCTCTGATAGAAGTCGAAAATTTCCTGGAGGAGGTCGTCGTCCTCTATGGGATCGAGCGCGCCTTCCTCTTCGTTGTAGCGGAAGATGACGACTTCGTCTTCGGCTATCTCGTCGTTGGGCTCGGCGGCGAGCAGAAGGGTATACTTTTCGCCCTTGTATTCGGTGACATCGAGCAGTTTGAACTTTATTACGTTGCCTTCGTCGTCAACGAGTTCGATTATATCGTCTTCCTGCTCTTCGAGCAATTCTTCGTCTTTCATTTTACACCTCTTTATTTTTATTCTTATTTAATTTATTTAAAAATCCGTCCAGAATGTTCGCCGCGGCGAGGGCATCGACGTAATTTTTGCGCTTTTCGCGGCGCATTCCTTCGGAGATTAGTACATCGTGCGCCATCATGGTGGTGAACCGCTCGTCCTCGCACACGACGGGAACGGAGACGGCGGCTTTGAGTTCCCGAATGAACTGCGCCGTCTTTTGCGTCTGCACGCTCTCGCTGCCGTCGAAGTTGACGGGCAGGCCGCAGACTATTGCGGTTGCGCCCTTTTCCGCGGCGATGGCGGCCAGGGCGGCGATATCCTGCCTGAAGCCCTTGCGGAAATATGTGTGCGAGGGCAGGGCGTAGGTGTTGAACGGATCGGACACGGCAACGCCTATGCGCCTGTCGCCGATATCGAATGCGACGTATCTTTCCAAAGCAGTCTCCTTTTATCTTACAGCGGCATTATAACATAAGCGCGGCGCGCCGTCAACAGTTTGATGACGGCGCGCCGCGCCAACAAATAGGACAATTTTAAATTGCCCGGGGGCGCAGACGGCGCAAAGACGACAAAATAATACAAATCATGTCACAACAATCGCACATTGCGGGGGTAAGATAAGAGTAGTATAGAAAAAAAGAAAAAGGAGAAAGAGATGACACTTTCCAAACTTTACTCGCTGCCCGTGGAGCGCGTGGACGGCAAGAGACGGGGATATATACTAGCCGTACTGAAGGAGGGCGACGGCATAGCCGCCCTGGCCTGCGCCGACGAAAACGAGCGCGAATTTTTTGTGGACGCGGACAGGATAATACGCACGGCCGATTCGGTGATATATTCCGCCGAGGGCGGCAGGCGCGCGAAGAGAAACGTTTTAAAACTAAACACTCCCTGCTACGACGAGCGCGGCAAATTTTTGGGACACGCCACCGACTACACGCTAAAGGGGCTTTCGCTCAGAAGCTGCATAATAGACGGAAAGAGCTACCCCGCGGAGCGCGTGTGCCTGGGCGACGCGGCAGTTGTGAAGGACAGGGACAGTTCACCCGCCGCCATAGCGGCCAAGGACATGTTTCTGGAGGCCGTGCTGGGCAGGGACGGGCGTCAGGACTGAAAGCCCCGCCGGCAAAACGGCAAAACAGCCATTTGAAAGAAAGTATGTAGCCGCATATGCCGCAGTCAACGGCGAAGGGGCGGGCTAATAATCGTACTTTGCCATGAGCTTGATGAGGGCGTTGAACTGCGAATTTATTATTTCGCTCTCCTGCGGGGAGGGCGAGCCCTTGACCTGAATGACGGTGAGCGACGTCTTGATTTTTTCGAGCTCCTGTCTGTCCGCGCGCGCCAGATTTTTTAAGAGCAGCTTATCGGCAATGGACAGCGCGTGGTCGAGACGGACGTTATCGGCGGGGGCGGGGCGGGGGAGCGCGCTGCGGACGGGAGGACGGGAGGACGGGCGGGCAAGCGAGGAGACGACGTTTGCCGCCACCGCCTGCCGGGCGGCGGGGACGGGGCGCGCGAGAGCGCACACCGCGCCGTAATAGAGGTATCCCGCCAGCCAGAACACCGCCGAAAAGAAGAGCGCCTGCGCCGTCTGCGCGCCCGTGAGCATGAGCGCGAAGAAGAGCACCGAAAAGGCGTTTACAAAGTGGAATATCGGGCGCTTATCGACGGAGCGCAGCTTTTGCGAGAACAGGCAGGCGAGCGCATAGACCGCGGCCAGACCGCCGTACACGCACAGGGCGACGGTGATGAGAAGTTCGAACTGCACGGAGGCCAGCGCGCGGTATACCCGGTTGAAAAAGAGAGAAATATTTTCCATAGCGAACAAAATTATATCCGCCCGGACATGCAAACGGGCGGATATATTGTCGAATTAACTACTTTTTAAACGATTATTTCCTTCAGGCCGCGCAGATCGATTATCCGCGCCGAGACAGTGGCCGGATCGATGCCCATGATGAGCCCCGCCGCCCTCTTATAGAGTTCGAGCTGGCGCGAATACTTGCCCTTGATCTCCTCCTCGTCCATCCTGACGAATTTGTAGTCGATTATGGAGACGCCGCCCCTGCCGACGACGAGGAGATCTATGGCGCCCTGAACGAGCACGCCGTCCTCGGCATCGGTATCGAACAGGGCGTTTGCGGGCAGCGTGCACAGGAATTCGCGCTCGCGGTAGGTGACCGCCCCTTCGCCGAAGTCGAAAGCCGGCATGGAGAGGACGGCGCACAGCCGCTTTACGCTGAGAAGGGAGAGTTGTTCGGCCGTGAGAAGCCCCTCCCGCTCCATTCTTTCAAGCTCGCGCGCGACACCCTCCTCGTCCCTGACGGAGAAGTCGCAGTACTGCAGGAACCTGTGGTAGGCCGTGCCCGCCTCCCGCCCCGAGGGAAGATCTTCATCCGCATATTCGTCCTCGAACAGCCACGACTGCGCGTAGGGCTGCTCGTAGTCGCTGAGCAGCCGCGAGGCCGAAGTTTTGACGTCGAGCCCGACGGCTCCGGCGTGCGCATACGGGGCGTTAAAGAGCGAAAAATCATATTCGCCGCCCCCGTCGGAGGAAACTATGCCGCCTGTGGCCTCGCCCTCTTCAAAGTCGGTTAATCCCTCCATATATTCGGGCGAATAGCGGCGCACGTCGAACATCTTTGCGTAGCAGTCGGCTTCGTACCACGCGGCGGGATCGAAGCCGGGGACGTCGCCGCACAGCACGTAGAGATCGCACATGGCGCGCGTGCACGCGACGTAGAAGAGGTTGAGTTCGTTCTTTATTTCCTCGCGCGCGGCGCGGCGGGCGCACAGCTCGCGCACGAGCGTGGTGCGCACCAGCTTGTTCTGCACGTCGAAGGCGCGCGGCGTGAAGCCGTACTCGTCATCGAAAGGCGTTTCGGAAAAGTCGTTGCCGCCGAACCGCCGCGCGATATCCGCCACGATGACGACGGGATATTCCAGCCCCTTTGAGGAATGCATGGTGGTTACTTTTATGCTGTCCGACGAGGAGGGCACGGGGGCCTTGACGGGCCCGCCCGTCTTTATTTTGGCGAGAAAGGCGTTGAGCCGCAACTCGCCCGAGGACGTGAAGGCCTGGCACTGAAGGGCGCGCACGCCCGCCAGCCTGCCCCCTCCGCCGGAGGCGTACTTTGCCGAAAGCCCCGTATCGGAGAGTATCCTGTCAATGAGCGCCGAAGCCCCCAATATGTCCGACAGCCTGCGGTAGCCGTTTATCCTTGCGAAAAAGGACGAGATCTTACGCGCCAGCCCGTCGTTTTTGTATTTGCGGTAATTGACGAGGCAATCGCGGAATGTGGGGCGCGGCAGAACGTTCTGCGAGATCCTGACGGCGGCAAGTTCGTCCTCGGTGAAGCCGCCGACGGGGGAGAGCAGCGCGGTTGCAAGGGGAATATCCTGCTGGCAGTTATCTATTACCGAGAGAATATCCATGAGCTGCGCAATTTCAGTGCGCTTCAACAGGTCGCCGTCGCCCGCCCCCTCCACGCCGTAGCCGGCGTCGGTGAGGGCGCGCACTATGCCGAGAGTGCTGTCGCCGGCGTTCTTGCGCACGAGCACGCAGATATCGCCCGGCTGGGTATCGACCATCCTGCCCTGCTCTATGCTGAAGTGCCGGCCTGAGAGTATGCGGCGGACGAGCTTGAGGACGGCCAGCCCCTCGCGCGAGTGCCCCGGCCTGCTCCCCTCCTCCGCGCGCACGGAATATATTCCGGAGGGAGTGCGTTCGGCCTTTTCCTCCCTGCCGAAGACGACGAGTTTTGCCTCGCCGTAGCCCTGCGGATATTTTCCGCCGCCGTTCATCACTCCGTCGGCAGCGTAATTGATGCCGCAGGAGCGCTCCGTCATGACGTCGCCGAAGAGTCTGTTGACGAAATTCAGAACGCCGTCCGAAGAGCGCATGGATTCGTACTTTTGCGAAAAGAACACCGACTTGGAGCCCCTGAAGCCGTAGATGGCCTGCTTTACGTCGCCGACGGTGAACGCGCCGTGCGCGGCGGTGAGCTCTATTATGCGCTCCTGGACGGGATTGACGTCCTGATATTCATCCACGAACACGTATTTATACCGTTCGTTTATCTGCCTTCTGATGTCATCGTCGGCCAGAAGTTTTAAGGTGAGATGTTCCAGATCGGCGCAGTCCAGTTTGTTTTCTTCGCGCTTGACAAGGGTATATTCGCGGTCGAACCTTACCACGAGTTGGGAAAACGCCGCGGCGAGGCGGCCACCCGACATGAAGGCGGAATACTCCTCTTCCTCCGTGCCCAGCCATTTTTTAAGGGCGTCGTACCTCTTTTTGAGGCGGGTGCGGTAATCGCCGAAGCGCGCGGAGAGCTCCTTTTCCTCCTCCGTCTTGCCGGAGGGGCGGCGCGTGGAAGGAAGGGGCGGGAGAGGCTCGAACAGCGGGCAGTCCGCCGCCGCTTCGAGGACGGAATACACCTCCCGGGCCACGGCTTCGAGTTTGGAAAAGGAGGGCGGAATATTCAGTTCCTCTATAAACCCGGCATACGCCGCGGCAAGCGAAAGGCACTTTTCGCGGATGAATGAATTGAGGTCGCCACACACCCTTTTAAAGCCTTCGTCGCAATATATATCGGGGTATTTTGCAAGTTTATCGGTGTAGCCGACGACGTTTCTCACGGCCGAATGGGCCTCGAGAATGAGTTTGCGGACGGGCGCGTCGGTGCGCCTGCGCCTGAGACAGTCGAGCACGTAAATGAACTGCCCGTCCCCCTCTTCGTACAGTGCGTCGAAGAGATTATCCATGGCGCGGCTCTTCATGTCGGCGAGCCCGGCCTCCTCCACCACTATTTCAAAGGAGCGGTCTATATCGAGGGCGTAGAAGTATGTGCGCAGAAGACGCGCGCAGAAGGAATGGATGGTGGAGATGTCGGCCGAAGGTATCTTGGAGAGCTGGGCCTTTATGTTGAGCCGCTCTTCACCCTGCGCCGAGGCGAGGCGGGATATGAGCGTTTTGCGCAGTTTTTCCTTGATCTGCGCCGCCGCCTTTTTTGTGAAAGTGACGGCGAGGAGCTCATCGAGGTTGCCGCCGCGCTGCAGAAAATCGCTTATCTTTTCTATCATGACGAAGGTCTTGCCGGAGCCCGCCGAGGCCGAAACTATCGTCTTGCCGCCGGCGGATATCGCCGCGGCCTGTTCGGGTGTGTACTGCATGTCAGATATCCCCCCTCTGTTTTTTTACGACCTGCGCGATGCCCTTGCAGCTTACGGACACCTTTGCGCGCGGAACGCCGTCCACGCCTTCGACAAAGCCGCAGCTGCCCGAAAACGAACAGTATTTGCAGGCATCGAGGGCGGGCGAAGGGCGCACGTTGCCGGACGCCATCTCCTCCGCGCCCCTGCGGGCGACGAGCGAGGAATAGGCGAGAAAGTCGGCAAAGTCCTCTCTGTCCAGCGCGCTGTCCGGATTTTTGCCGCCTATGCAGGCATCGACGTACCTGCTCCTGACGCCTTCGGCGATGTCGCGCTCGGTGCCGCGCACCACGTCCTCGCTGCCGTCCATGTAGCCTTCGAGGCGGAAGACGCCGTCGCGTTCGCTGCGGTAGATGACGCCGGCGGGGAAATAGTAAGCCCCCACGGGGCGCCGCCCTCCGGCCGCAGCGGAGAGATATATAGGCAGCTGCAGCTTGAGCCCCATATAGTACAGCGAAGGCGAGGAATCGATCGCGCCCGTCTTGTAATCTATTATGCGAACCATGTCGCCGCCGCGATCCACCCTGTCTATCCTGCCGTAGAGGCTGAGTCCGCCGTCGAGGGGTAGGCGGCAGCTCTTTTCGACCTCCGCGACGGCGAAGGATGAATTTTTGAGCTGTTCGAAGGCGCCGAGGCAGACTTCCACGGCCTCCCCGACGAAGCGCGAAGAGGCGTACTCCCCCCTCTTTTCGGCCGTGAGGGCGGAATAACCGGGATCGGAGAGGAGTTTTTGCGCCTCGTTTGTTGCGATTTTTTTGAGAGTCTCTTCGTCCTCCACCCCGTTTACGGAGGGAGAGAAGACCTTTTGCAGGACGGTGTGAATGAAGTTGCCGCAGTCAACGGGGCGCATAACGCCCTCTTCGCGCTCGTTCAGATAGAGCCCGCGCTGCATGAAGCACTTGTACGGGCAGGAGAAATAGGTTTCGAGCACGCTGGGCGAAAAGGAGGTGCCGTAGAGTTCGCCCCCGCGCGAAATATCCATGCGGCGCGGCTCACCGCCGAGCGCCGCATCGGCCTGCCCGGCATAGCCGTTTTTGCATAGAAGGGCATATATGGCCGAGCGAACGGACGGAGACGACTGCGAAACGAGCTGACGGAGCGCGGGCGCCGGCCGCGAACAGAGGTATTTTAAATTGGCGGCGGAGCCGAAGAACGCCCTGCCCGTCTGCGCCGACAGCGGCGCCCCCGAGGGGGTGCGGAAGACTGCGCGCGCATAATCGACTATGCGGCTGACGCCGCACTCTTCCCCCGACCTGCGGGCGGGATAGGTGAGATGCAGGGCGCGCCTGAAGGCGCAGAGATTGAGCCCTGCCGTCTCGCGCGAGCGGCGGTTGACCTGCTCTATCTTGGGCGAAATGACTATATTGAGCTGTTCGAGGGAAGCTATATCCCTGTCCGTGAGCACGGCAGTATCCTCGCCCGAAGCGGGCACGTCGCCCGTAAGCCCCGCGACGAACACGACTTCGCTGCCGGTGTTGGCGCAGGTGAGGAGGTCGCCCACGAATACGGCGTCCTGCTTGGGGGGTATGAGTGACAGTTCCGCCGCGACGAGGCCGCTTTTGAGTATCTTTGCGAATTCGCGGACGGTGAGCTGAAGCCCCGAAGTGAGGCGTTCGGCCTCGTCTATCACGCCGCAGACGGCCTCGTATGCCCGCCCCGAAAAGGCGGAGAGCGAGGGATATTCGGCCTCGAAATCGCTGCTCATGCAGGCGAGGGTGTCCTCGGCGGAAAAATCGTTCAATATGCCGCGGAGGGCGGCGCAAAACTGTTCGCCGAAGCCCTTTGAAGGAATGCGGGCGAGCGACTTTAAAAAGGGCTCGCGCACGCGTTGGACGGCACATATATCGAGTTTAAGCGCGTTGAGCACCTCCTCTTTGGGCGCGCGTTTTACGCCGCCGCGGTAGCCTGCGAGGCGGAGCATGTAGTTGACGAAGAGATCTTTATCCTTTCTGCGTTCGCCTTCGCGCCGGCCGTCCGACAGGCGGAACAGGGGAGAAGTTACGACGGAAAAGACGCTCGCCTGCGTGCAGCCGTCGGCCGCGCAGTTTAAAAACCCTTCCAGAAAGCCGCTTACGGGGTGTTCGGCAAGGCTGTAGCGCCTGTCGAGATAGAAGGGAATGCCGTACTCGGCGAACACGCGCGAAAGGATAGGTTCGTAGCCCTTGAGATCGGGCAGCATTACGGAAATTTCGCGGTAGCGCACTCCCTCTTCAAAGACGAGGCGCACTATGTTGGCAGCGATATATTCGGCCTCCTCGCCTTCGTCGCGCCCTTCGAACAGCGACACCGCGGAGGTGGGAAGGGGCTGCACGGCGTGGAAGCATTCGGGATCGAAGATGCTGCGCCGCAGTTTTTCGGCCTGAGGGGAGAGATCGGTGGGCACGGCGGCGCGGTTGACGCCGCCGTAATTTTTGGCTACGCCCGCAAAGGTGGCCGAAGCCTCGTTTACGTACACCTCCTCCCTGCCGCCTATAAAAATGCCCGAAACGTTTTTGGCCGCATCCATGCAGGCGGAGGCGCACTCCGCCACCGAACAGGTGAATGCCTGGAAGCCCAGAAAGATTACGTCGGCGCCGCGCACCTCGGGCGACGACGATATGACTTCGGGCAGCAGGGCAAGGTAGCGGTTTCTGTCCACGGAGCCGCTCTCTTCGAGGTAGCCGGCATAGGCGCGGTACAGAAGTTCGATATCGCGCATCTTGCCTTCGAGCACGGCATTGGAGGAGGTTATCTTTGAAAGGTCGTCGGGGGAGACGCGCGAAGAATATAAGAGCGCGACGGTATCGTATACGTCCTGCGCGGCGGTGGCCGCCGAGAGCTTTTTAAAGAGGGTGAGCGACGCGCGGTTTTCCTCTATGAGCCGCCGCATGACCATGGCCGAGCCCTGACTTGTGAGAAGATTTTCGCACTTGCCCCGCTGCGCAGAGAGAAAGCGGGCGAAGGTGTATACGGCCGTGGAGAAGCTGCCGCCCACGGCGGCGCAGACGGCGCGTTCCGCGGCGAGAGTAAGCCTGTCTTCGCAGAATATGACGGTGCGCGCCCCACGCTCTTCGTTTGCGCGGACGAGCTCCCTGAGTTTTTTGAGCGCCGCCCCGAGGGCGGGCGCCGTGTAGGATGTTATCATGTACTCCATTATACCACAGGCGGGGCAATTTTTAAAGATTTTGGGGCGTAAAAGTTTTTACTTTTTTTTATTTGTATGTTATAATAGCGAATATGAAAAAAATTGCTAAAATTATAGCGCTTGCAGTCTGCGCTGGCAGCGTGCTGACGCTTTCGGCCTGCAGCGGATGCAGCGGAACGGTTGACAGGAGCACCAACACCTCCCCCAACTGGCTGCTGCGCGGGAGCACGGCGGACGACCTGGACGCCTCCTCACCCCTCATGCAGAACACCGAGACGGCAACGTACTCCGTCAGCTTCGAAGCCGGCGGCAACACAAATTATTCGGTGAGCTATTCCGAAGACGGCAGCTACAAGACCGAACTTTCCGCAACGAACTACGACTGGTCGCAGAGCTCCATCCCCACGGAACTGCGCGCGGAGGGACAGACCGACTGCGTGTACACCTACGTCACCGAGCTCAGCCTGCCCGTGACCTTTACCGTGGGCGGCGAGAGTGCCTCGTTTACAAACGAGATAACGACGGTGAGTTACTTCCGCTCGGCCGCAAACAATCTTCAGCCCGTGTATTCCAGACAGCAGATACACTGCTACACGCCCAATTCGATAAACCCCGCGACGGTGGAACTTGCCTACGTGGAGATGAACATAACCTACGAGACGTGGTACAGCCGCGACGGGGGCACGGCGGTGACGAAATCTTCCGCCGAGGACGGGAGCACGAAGACGGCGGGCACGGCGACGCCCTACTCGCTCTTTGACGCGAGCGGACTTGCCGTTGCGCTGCGCAGCTTTACGCAGAAGGGCACGCACACGTTCAACGTATACGTCCCCTCCAACGGCGCCGCGGCGACATATACGGCGTCGTGGGGAAGCGCGGCCGACATAGCCGCCGACGATGAAAATTTTGCGGGAATAAGGGACGCCCTTAACGCCGCATGCGACAGCGGATATCTGCTGACGGCAGCCGGCGAGGACGGCGCGAGGACATTCAATTACACCCCCGTGACAGTCAGCCTGACGGGCGCGATGAGCGGGCCTTCCAACACCTATTACTTTGCCACCGTCAAGAACTCCGACCTGAACACGGGACGCGCGGTAATGCTGCGCATGGAGGAGGTTGTGCCCTTCAATCTCGGCACGATAATTTACAGCCTCAAATCGGTATCGCAGGAAGTCAGCTCCGCCGCATAAAATAAGTTATTAATTCGTCTTTGACGCCCCGCCGCACCGTCATGGTGCGGCGGGGCTTTTAAAAATCCGGCCTCCGCCATGAAAAAATAATGACGGCGAAAGCGCGCCCGCGCGGAAATTTTTCCGCGCGGGCGCGCTCGTTTTAAACCGTATATACACAATAGCCGCGGCATATATGCGGCTCAATAGCCTGAAAACTGCGAACGGTAGAGATTGTAATAAAAGCCCTTTTTTGCCAGCAGTTCGGCATGGGTGCCCTGCTCCACCACATCGCCGTGATCCATGACGAGTATTTTATCGGCGCCGCGAATCGTGGACAGCCTGTGCGCTATTACGAAGCAGGTGCGCCCCTCCATCAGCTTTGTCATGGCGCGCTGGATGATGTGTTCGGTGCGCGTATCGACGTTGGAAGTGGCCTCGTCGAGGATGAGCATGGGGCTATTCATGAGCATGGCGCGGGCGATGGTGAGAAGCTGCTTCTGCCCCTTGGAGATGTTGACGGCGTTATCCGAAAGGTACGTATCGTATCCCTGCGGCAGGCGCATTATGAAGGAATGTATCCTGGCCGCCTTACAGACGCGTTCGACCTCCTCCCTTGTTGCGCTCTCCTTGCCGTAGGCGATGTTTTCGTAGACCGTACCCGCAAACAGCCAGGTATCCTGCAGAACCATTGTGTAGCAGCCGCGCAGTCCCGAGCGGGTATAGCGGGAAATATCCGTGCCGTCCAGCGTGATGGAGCCCGAATCGGGATCATAGAAGCGCATCAAAAGATTTATGATGGTTGTCTTGCCCGCGCCCGTGCGCCCGACTATGGCGACGACGTCGCCCCGTTTTGCCGAGAGCGAAAAATCGTGTATGACCTCGCGCCCCTTTACGTAGCCGAAGGAGAGGTGGTTTATCTCTATGTCGCCGCGGATATCGCGGGGAGTGACCGCGTCGGGCGCGTCGGCGGCTTCGGGCTGTTCTTCGAGCACGCGGAAGACACGTTCGGCCGCGGCTATGGCCGATTGAAATTCGCCGAAGACGTTGGCAATCTCGTTTATCGGCCCCGAAAATTTGCGCGAATATAGCACGAAGGAGGATATCTGCCCCACCGTGACGCCGCCGAAGGAATACATGTAGACTATGGCGCCGAACACCGAAATCAGCGTCAGGGCAAGGTTGTTCATAAAGTTGTTTATGGGGCCAGTCATGGTTGAAAGGCTTTCGGCCTCGGCATAGGCATCGACGGCTTCGACGTTTTTATTTTCGAATTTACCTATTATGACCTCCTCGCAGCCGTAGGCCTTTGTAGTCTTCTGCCCGGCGATCATCTCTTCGACAAAGCCGTTGAGTTCGCCCAGCTTTGCGCTGCGCCTGCGGTAGAGAGGCTGTACCAGCCCGGCAAGGCGGCGCGTGAGAAGGACGGATATGGGAATAGTGACGACAAAGACGAGCACGAGGACGGGGGCTATCGTGAGCATCATGACGAACGAACCGACTATCATGGTGACGCTGTTGAGCACCAGGACGACGTCGTTTGCCAGCGATTCGCCCACGGTATCCACGTCGTATGAGAGCACGGAGATTATATCGCCCGCCTGACGGCCGTCGAAATAACTTACGGGCAGGGAGACAAGGCGGGCAAAGGCATCTTCGCGCATTCTGCACGCGACGTTGCGCGACACATATGCCATGCCTATTGTCGAGAGATAGCTGAGCACGCCCGAAAGGAGGTATATGCCCGCGAGCAGCGCGCAGTAGAAATATACCTTTTGCATATCCGTGGTGCCGTCCGGCTTAATCAGGTCTATCGCCTCGCCGCTGATGCGCGGGCCGACGAGCGAGAGTATGCCCGAAGCTATGTTGAGGACGAACAGCAGCACAAAGAGGAAGAGCCACGGCCTTAAATACTTTATTAAGTTCAAGATGACAAACTTTGTATCCACCTTCCGCCTGCCCTGAACACGGGTATCGGAAATGTGCATCCTTGGTTCCTTCATACAAATTCACCTCGATATATTATGGGTT
>CALVLX010000016.1 GCA_944341195.1 uncultured Clostridia bacterium | reverse complement strand
TATGGTTGCGCCGCTGCAGGCCTTGGAGATTATAGAAAAGAGCGTATAGAATCCGCCGCACGTGAATGTGACGCCGCACAGCTCGTCGGCGATGTACCCGTCCACGTTTGCCCTGTCGGCGCTCAGCCAGTCGAATTGGGTGCGGCCTTCAAATTTTTTATTGTACGAGCCGAAGGCTATGCGGTCGATGAAGGGCGAGCGGTGTTTCCAGCCCCTGAACGCGGCGATTGTTGCGGCGACGAATTTGCCGAACGCCGTGACGGCGGCGGGCTGCCAGCCCGTGCCCATTATTATTGCGCCGGAGAGTTCCGCGCCGTATTCCGCAATGTATTTTCTGCAGAAGAAGGAGCCCATGGAGTGCCCCAGCATGAAGTGGGGCAGGCCGCCCGTCTCCTCGCGGACGGCGACGTTTAACCTGCGTATATCGGCGAGCACCGAGGCGCTGCCGTCGCCGCCGTCGAAATAGCCCAACTCTGCCGCCGAAAGGACGGAGGAGCCGTGCCCCAGATGGTCTTCGGCACACACCAAAAAGCCGTGGCCGCAGAGATATTCGGCGAACGGAGCATAGCGCAGGGCGTATTCGGCCATGCCGTGAACTATCTGCACGGAGGCGCGTATCTGCCCGCGGGGACGCCATATATAGGCATGAATCGTAGTTTTTTTATCCGACGAAGGATAGGTTATTTCCGAATACATATATACTCTTGAATATTGCCGCAACGGGGTGCGCCCTATCCGTTTGCAACACGGAGAGGCGCACGCAGATGTGCGCAAAAATTATTTTTTTCCGCCGACGACGGCGGTCAGACGCAGGATATTTTCGGGCGAGACGGTGAGTTCGCCCTCCTCTATGCCCGAAGCGAGCGCGAGAACGGCATCGGTGACAGGCACCTCCACATCTCTTTCGCGGGCGTGCGCCGCCACCGCCCCGCAGATGAACTGCATGTCGCTCTTTTTGCCGGAAGAGAGATCGAAGTACATGCCGGATATGAGATCGCTGTGCTTTTTCATGGCGAATGGAATGAGCATGTAGGAGACGGCCTTTTTAAGCGCGCCGCGGTAGTTGAGCCACCCGACGAGATCGTGCCCCTGGATCTTTGCCGGCGTGACGCCGTTAGCCAGGGCGGTATCTATCCCCTCCTTTAAGAGAGCCTGCGCAAGGGCGCGGCTTTTGCGGCCGCGGGCGATCTCCCCGAAGGTGCACCCCGTAACCGCAGAGAGGGAGGAAAAAGCCGAATTGACTATGAGTTTTGACCAGCGGGCGCCGATGAAATTTTCCACCGTTTCGACGCGGCCGGCGCACTCCAGAAGCTCCTTTACTCCCTCTACGGCGTCGTTTTCGCCGAAGGGCGAGCCGAGGGAAAAGGTCATGGCGTCGGGCGAGGAAGTGAGCATGACGCAGCCGGGGGAGATGTAACTTGCCCCCCACGAGACGGCGCAGCCGAGCGTTCTGTCCCTGCCGACGACGGAGGCGATGAGCTCTTCGGGCAGGCCGTTCTGCATGGTACAGATTACGCCGTCATCTTCAAGGTGATCCCGCAGAGAGGAGACTATCGCCTCGTTTTCGCGCTGTTTGGTCATGAGGAAGATTACGTCGTACTTTCCCTCCATGTCCCCGGGAAGAAAGGCCGCCACCTTCTGTGCGAACCCTCCGCCGCCGACGGAAAAGCCCACGGCGGCCCCGCACGCATTGAGCGCCGCTACGTGTTCGCGGTTGCGCGTGAAGAGGTCGATTTTTTTGCCCGCACGGGCGATGAATGCGCCGAGCACGGTGCCCATAGCCCCGGCGCCGTAGATACATGCTCGCATGATATTCCCCCGTTTATTTTTTTACGTAACTGCGGCATATGCGCGCCGCAATTGCACGCTATTCTTCCAGACAGACAATTTTGAACGCCAGGTCGGCCATGGCCTTATAGGCCATTTCGGAGGGGTGAAGGTGATCGCCGCTATCAAACCCGTCCGCGAAGATGCAGGGATCGAAAGAGGCGCACAGAGCCTTATCGAAATCGATACAGCCGCATATATCACCGTATGAACGCGCCCACTCGTTGAATGCCGAACGCAATTCTTCGCGGAAGGGCGCATAGGTGCGCCACCCCTTTATGGGAAGAAGCGTGCCGATATACACTTTGAGGCCGTGTTTTTTGGCTGTTTCAAAGTACTCTTCCACCCCCCTTTCCAGCTCTTCGGCCGTGGGCAGGTCGCTCATGGGGCGGAAGGGATTGATATCCGTGCCGACGGGGTGGATTATATCGTTGATGCCCTGCTGTATAATGACGGTATCCGCACCGCTGACCGAGGAAATTTCGCGCTCGAAGCGGTGTCTGCCGGAGAGGCCGTAACTTTCGTAAGTGATGCAGTCGTATTCGCGCAATACGCGCGTGCCGCTGGCCGCCCTTCTCACCACGGCGGTGGTGTTATACGGATCGTCCATGCACTCCAGGGCGAGATAGTCCGCCCAGCTCTGCGCGGTGATGCTGTCGCCGTACAATATTATGGCGCGCTTATCGTCATCGGTGTAGAGATCGAGCCCGCAGAGAAAATAGAACGTGTTGAGCGTGCGCGTCCTGTTGAGGGGAAGCACCTGCGCAAAGGTGCAGTCGCCCATGGAGAAAAATCCCTTGGAGAGGGGGCCCGTAGCCACCACTCCCGTGCGCATGAGGGTGAATTCACCCAGATATATGCTGACGGCAAGCACGCCGCGCGGCTTGATGCGGAAGATTATTTCATCCGAAAAAATTTCCCCGCCGGCGGGGATGGTGACGCTCTCCTCGCCGCCGAACGTGACGAGGCGGGCGTTGTGGAGGCTTATCTCCCTGTCGCCCATGCCCCTTGCCAGCGTAACGCGCGAGAGCGTTACGGGCTCGGTGCCGCAGAAGTTTGAAAAGTGAAGGCGCACCTTTTCACCGCCGAACGCGCATGTGACAGGGTAGCGCAAAGTGATGTCTTTTGCATAGGTTTCGGGCCTATGCTCCGTAACAGAGGGCGCATTGCCCCATACAGTTACCCATTTCATCGCAATCTGACTCCGATTCCGGGCACGGCAAACGCACAGCGCAAAAACGCTTTGCATACGACGGACGCGCCGGGCGGCACACGGGCCGCACGGCAGGACAAATATGATTGCGGCCACACGGGCGGCCGCGCCGGAATATATGTAAACTTTTATTTTTTAACAGATTGACGCGCCGCAACGGCGGCGGGGATGCCTTGCGCATTTACCGGTAAAACAGGAACAAATGCTTCCTATATGCCGTATTATAGCACACTTTTTAACGCTTTGCAATATGTTGCCTGCAAAATATTGTGCATTTTGTGAAAAATATTGCAATATAATACCATTTGAAAGCGATCTGCCGTTCTTCAGCGCCGCAACAGAAGCGCCGCCATGTTATTGGACGGGACATATCACGCATCCAAAAGGATTTACAGCAATATTCCGCGCCTAAAATCCCGCACACCCTCGGCCGCGGCGGCATTTATTTTTGAAAACTTTGCCCCATACCCTTGACAATTTTTAAAAATAGTGTTATCATATAGACAATAAATTAAGATTTAATCTTAATAAAATCTACGGGAGAAAATATCATGACAGAAATCAAGAACAAGTATGCAGGCACCAAGACTGAAAAGAATCTTTGGGAGGCGTTTTCGGGCGAGAGCCAGGCCAGGAACAAGTACACCTACTTTGCCTCCGTTGCAAAGAAGGCCGGCTACGAGCAGATAGCCGAAATATTCTTAAAGACGGCCGACAACGAAAAGGAACACGCCAAGCTGTGGTTCAAGCACCTGGGAGGCGTGGGCACGGTTGAAGAGAACCTGCTTGCCGCCGCCGAGGGCGAAAACTTTGAATGGACGGACATGTACGACAGAATGGCCAAAGAAGCCGAAGAAGAGGGCTTTACAGCGCTTGCCGCACAGTTCCGCGGCGTGGCCGCCATCGAAAAGACGCACGAGGAGAGATACCGCGCGCTCTTAAAGAACGTTGAGACAAAGAGCGTGTTTGAAAAGGCGGGCGTTCAGGTTTGGGAGTGCCGCAACTGCGGACACATCGTTGTTGGAACAGCCGCACCCGAAGTATGCCCCGTATGCGCTCATCCCAAGGCATATTTTGAAGTCAGAAAGGAAAATTACTGATTTTTTACACGCCTGCCGCAGGGCTTGAGAGCCGCTCCGTTTAAAGCGGACTCACCCGACACGGCACACATCCATACAGACGGCATTTAGCGGCCGGCCCCGACGGGGCCGGCCGCTTGACTTTTGCCGTTTTGTTTGATATTGCCGCACGCAAAGAGCAATGCGGCGCACACGGTTTAACCGTTGTTGCGGGGCTTTATTGTGACGCGCACCTTTGCCGCGGGCTTGAAGGATACGCAGTCGGCATAGAGGGGATATGCCGCGCACAGTTTGGCGACCTCCTCCTTTACGTATTCGAAGGACTCCTCCCTCTCCTCTATCACCTTGGTTATGAGGCGGGCTATGGCCTTTGCATCCTCCTCCTTCATGCCGCGCGTTGTGATTGCGGGCGTGCCGATGCGGATGCCCGAAGTGACGAAGGGCTTTTGCGTATCGAAGGGAATGGCGTTTTTGTTGACGGTGATGTGCACCTCGTCGAGCATCTTTTCGAGCTCCTTGCCCGTAATTCCCTTGGAAGTGAGGTCGAGGAGAATGAGGTGGTTATCCGTGCCGCCCGAGACCATGTTTACGCCGAGGGAGGCAAACTCTTCGGCCATGGCCTTGGCGTTTGCGACTATCTGCCGCTGGTACTCCGCGAACGAAGGATCCAACGCCTCCTTGAAGGCGACGGCCTTGGCGGCTATTATGTGCATGAGAGGGCCGCCCTGAATGCCGGGGAACACGGCCTTATCTATCATCTTGCCGTACTGCTCCCTGCACATTATCGCGCCGCCGCGGGGGCCGCGGAGCGTCTTGTGCGTGGTTGTCGTTACAAAGTCGGCATAGGGTACGGGCGAGGGATGCAGTCCTGCGGCCACCAGCCCCGCAATGTGCGCGATATCGACCATCATGTACGCGCCGACCTTATCGCAGATTTCGCGTATGCGCGCAAAATCTATAACTCTGGGATATGCGCTTGCGCCCGAAATTATCATCTTGGGGCGGCACTCGAGGGCGATGCGCTCCATCTCGTCGTAATCGATGGTCTGCGTATCTTTGCTCACGCCGTAGGGAACAATGTTGAAGTACTTGCCCGAGATATTGACGGGGGAGCCGTGCGAAAGATGTCCGCCGTGGGCGAGGTTCATGCCCATCACGGTATCGCCCGGCTGAAGCACGGCGAAGAACACCGCAAGATTGGCGCTGGCGCCCGAATGGGGCTGGACGTTGCAGTATTCGCAGCCGAAGAGCTGCTTCAACCTGTCGCGCGCGAGATTTTCGGCTATATCGACAAACTGGCAGCCGCCGTAGTAGCGGTGGCCGGGATAGCCTTCGGCATACTTGTTGGTGAGGTGGCTGCCCGCCGCGGCGAGCACTGCGGGGGAGACGAAATTTTCGCTTGCGATGAGTTCGATATTGCCCTGCTGGCGGGAAAGTTCCAACTTTAACGCCTCGGCAACTTCGGGATCGGTCTGTTCTATGATAGAGATATCGATCATGGCTTTTTTCTCCGTGATAATTGATTTATAATCCGATTATAACACACAATTTGTTTATATTCAACGGTTTTGGGAAAATTAACTCAAAAAAATTATTGCCCCGATCTTTAGCTGCCCGCCGCGGCGGGCAGCCGGGCACGCAAAAGGGCGGCCGCCGATGTTATAATCGGCGGCCGCCCGTCAAGAAATTAAATTTTGAGTTTTGTTACACGTTTTCTTCGATAAAGCTATCGAACTGGCTCTTGGGCATGAATCCCAGCGTTTTTGCCGTAAGATTGCCGCTCTTGAACACTGCGACGAAGGGTATGGACATTATGCCGTAGCGCGCGGCGAGATCCTGGCATTCATCGACGTCCACCTTGACGAAGACGGCCTTATCGGCGTTTTCGGCGGCGACCTGCTCCAGCACGGGAGCGAGCATCTTGCAGGGGCCGCACCACGTGGCGAAGAAATCGCACACAACGGGCTTATCCCCTTTTAACAGTTCATCAAATTGAGCCGTATTTACTTTTTCAGCCATTATTGTTTCCTCCTGATATGACATTGTTTATATAGTCGCAAATGCTTGCGAAGCTGACTTTCTTACTGGTTCCGTCGGCCATTCTCTTGACGTTTACCGCGCCTTCGGCGAGTTCGGTTTCGCCGATAACCGCAACATATCCGGCGCCAGACTTGTCCGCATACTTGAGCTGCGCCTTTACGGAACGCTCCATTAAATCGCACTCGGCGGCCACACCCTTCGCGCGCAGTTCGCCGCAGAGGGCAAAGGCCTTTGCGCGGCTGCCTTCATCCATGCCGGCTATGTATATTGCGGGCGCGGGCGGAGCCGGGAAGGGAACGCCCGTGTTTTCCATGAGCAGGATGAGCCTTTCGAGCCCCGCGGCAAAACCGACGGCGGGTGTGGACGGGCCGCCCAGTTCGGCTATGAGGCCGTCGTACCTGCCGCCCGCACAGACTGTGCCCTGGGCGCCGATGGACGTGGAAACAAACTCGAAGACGGTGCGCGTGTAATAGTCCAGCCCCCTGACTATGTTGGGGTTGACGACGTATGCGATGCCCTGCGCGGAGAGCAGTTTTTTTACGCTCTCAAAGTGCGAGGCGCAGTCGGGGCAGAGGTAATCGAGGATTGCTGGCGCGCCCGCGGTTATTCTCCTGCACCCCTCCTCCTTGCAGTCGAGCATACGGAGGGGGTTTTTATCGAAGCGCTCGCGGCAGGTGGGGCACATCTCGGCAAGATGCGGCTCAAAGTATTGCCTAAGTGCGGCGTTGTATGCGGCGCGGCACGTCTTGCAGCCTATGGAATTTATCTCCAGCCGGGTATCCGTTATGCCCAGTTTTTTCAAAAATGCGGAGGCGGCAAAGATGGCTTCGGCATCGGCCGACGGCGAGGGTGAGCCGTATATTTCGACGCCGAACTGATGGAATTCGCGCAGTCTGCCGGCCTGCGGACGCTCATAGCGGAAGCAGGGGGTGATGTAAAAGGACTTCATGGGCAGGGGGCTGGACGCGAGGCCGTTTTCTATAAACATGCGCGCGACGCCCGCCGTGCCTTCGGGCTTGAGCGTAACCGAACGGTTGCCCTTATCCTGAAAGGTGTACATCTCCTTGTTGACTATATCGGTGGTATCGCCCACGCCGCGGGCGAACAGCTCGGTGTGTTCGAACACGGGGGTGCGCACCTCCCTTATATTGAACATGCGCGCGACGTCGCGTGCGCAGCCTTCGACAAACTGCCATTTATAGGACTGCGAAGGCAAAACATCCTTTGTACCTTTGGGAATGGAAAGCATAGAGATACCTCTTAAAAATCATGTGCCGCAAAGCGCGGCAATCTGCCGCCGCAGGCGGCCGCTGTGCAGGGCGTTATTTGCCCGAAGAAAAGCCCGTGACGTGCAGATGCTTCCTGCCGCCGCATACCTGAAAGAGCTTTTGCGTGTGCCCTTCGACATACGCCCTGTCTATCTTGAGGGTGACGAGGGGATAGTCGTTGCCGCCCGCTTCGAACGAGATGTCCTCCAGCAGGTATTCCATTACGGTATGCAGCCTGCGCGCGCCGATATCTTCGGAGGAGCTGTTGAGCTCTTCGGCAATTTCGGCAATGCGCTCTATGGCGTCGGGCAGGAACTGAAGATCGATGTTGTCCACCCCGAGCAGCGCGCCGTACTGCATGGTTATGGCGTTGTGCGTCTGCGTGAGAATGTTTACGAAATCTTCCTTTTTGAGGCTGTTGAGTTCGACGAGCACGGGGAAGCGCCCCAAAAATTCGGGAATGAGGTCTTCCACCTTTGAAACATGGAAGGCGCCCGCGGCTATGAACAGGATATAATCCGTCTTTACCGGGCCGTACTTTGTCATGACCGTACAGCCCTCTACGATGGGCAATATGTCGCGTTGAACGCCCTCGCGGGAGACGTCTATCCCGCCCGTGGAGCCGCCTGCTATCTTATCAATTTCGTCAATGAAGATTATGCCGTCGTTTTCGGCGCGGCGCAGGGCCTCCGTCTGGACGGAATCGTTATCGATGAGTTTATCCGCCTCCTCGGCCATGAGGAGGTTACGCGCCTCCCTGACGGTTATCTTGCGCTTCTTTTTGCGGTTCATGCCGAGGGAACCGAACACCGAGCCGAGATCTATGGCCGCGCCCTGGCCGGGAGAGAGCTCCAGCGGCTTGGGGTTATCCGAAACTTCTATCTCTATGACGGCGGAATCGTACTTGCCGGCGTGGATGTCGTCCACGAGGTTGTTTTCAAACACCTCGCGCGAAAATTCGCCGCGCTCATCCTTTTTGACTTCGGCGAGCACTTTGGCTATCCTGCGCTCGGCGACGGCCATGGCCTTGAACCTGACCTCCTGCGTCTTTTCCTCCTTTACGAGGCGCATGGCGCATTCGGCCAGATCGCGCACCATGCTCTCCACATCGCGGCCGACGTAGCCGACTTCGGTGTACTTGGTTGCCTCCACCTTGAGGAAGGGGGCCTTTACCAGCTTGGCGAGGCGGCGCGCTATCTCCGTCTTGCCGACGCCCGTGGGGCCCTTCATGATAATGTTCTTGGGCGTTACTTCCTCTTTGAGTTCGGGCGAGAGCTGACTGCGGCGGTAGCGGTTGCGCAGAGCGATGGCCACGGCCTTTTTGGCTTCGTCCTGGCCGATAATGTATTTATTGAGTTCGTGTACAATCTGTTTGGGAGTGAGATCCATATATCCTTCCTTTTAACGCAAACCGCGCCGCAATGTGCCGGCCTGCAGTTGACGCGGGGAGCGCAACCCCTGACGGGGACACTCCCTCTACTGCTCTATAATGTGCTTATACCCCGCAATATACGCGAGCGAACGGCGTGCGAGGTATTCGTACCTGGCCTTTTTATCGCGTATGCGCTCTTCGGGGGCGCGCAGTATGCCGAAGTTGGCATTCATGGGCGTGAAATTTTGATTTACCCCCGATATATGCGCCGACAATGCGCCGAGCATACACACGTTTTCGGGTATGACGGGCTCCATGCCCCGCACCTTTCTTGCCAGATGCATGCCGCAGAGAAGTCCGCTCGCCGCGCTCTCCACATATCCCTCCACGCCCGTCATCTGCCCCGCGAAAAATATTCCGGGATTGCTCTTCAGCGAAAAATCGGCGTTGAGGTGACGGGGGGAATTTATGTACGTGTTGCGGTGCATGACTCCGTAGCGGAGAAAGACGGCGTCCCTGAGGGCGGGAATGAGCGAAAACACCCGCTTTTGTTCGGGAAATTTAAGGTTAGTCTGACAGCCGACGAGGTTATACGCCTCACCTTCGGCATTTTCCTTTCTCAGCTGCAGAACGGCATAAAACTTTTTGCCGTCGGCATCTCTCAAGCCTACGGGCTTGAAGGGGCCGAAGCGCAGAGTATCGGCGCCGCGCGCCGCCATGACTTCCACCGGCATACAGCCTTCGAAAATTTCGCCCTTTTCAAAGTCATGCAGCACGGCGCGTTCGGCGGAGAGCAGCTCGCGCACGAACAGCTCGTACTCCTCCCTTTCGAGCGGGCAGTTGATGTAGTCGTCGCCGCCGCGGCCGTACCTGTCCCCCGTGAACGCCCTCGTCATGTCTATGCTCTCGCGCGAGACGATGGGGGCCGAAGCGTCGTAAAAATGCAGATCTCCGCCCAGTTTTGCCCTGATATCTTCGGCGAGGGCGCCGCACGTGAGGGGGCCGGTGGCTATCACGCACCGGCCTTCGGAAGGAAGGCTCTCCTCCTCGCGGCACACGACGCTTATATTGGGATGGGAGGTTATCTTTTTGGTTATATACCGCGCGAACAGTTCGCGGTCAACGGCGAGGGCGCCGCCGGCGGGGACGCGGGTGGCATCGGCCGCCTCGATTATGAGCGAGCCGAGCGCCCTCATCTCCTCCTTTAAGAGCCCGCAGGCATTGGAGAAGGCATCGTTGCCCTTGAGCGAGTTGGAGCACACGAGCTCGCCGAAGTCTTTATTTGAATGGGCGGGGGTAAAACGCGCGGGCTTGATATCGACGAGTTCGACAAGATGTCCGCGGCAGGCGAGGCAGTACGCCGCTTCGCAGCCGGCAAGGCCGGCGCCGACAACCTTAATCTTCGTCATCTTCCCCTTCCTTTTTGGGGGCGGGAGCGGAGTAATCGCAATTCTTATCCGAACACCTTATTTTATCCCCTCTCTTTACGAGGAACGCGCCGCACTTGGGGCACTTGTCGCCCGTGGGGACGTCCCAGCTTAAAAACTTGCATGCGGGGTATCCCGTGCAGCCGTAATATATCTTGCCGTTTTTAGAGCGCATCCTGCGCATGGGCTTGCCGCATTCGGGGCACTTGCCCTCCGTCCTTTCGCCGTCGCGCGGCTTGCCGTCGGGCTGGTTTACGGGCTGTTTGGCGCCGCAGTTGACGCATTCGGTGTACTCGCCGTACTTGCCCTTTTTGATGAGCATCGCGCCGCCGCAGGACGGGCACTTTTCGGTTGACATTTTGGCATCGATGGGGAGAATGGTGGAACATTCGGGGTAGTTGGGGCAGGCGAGGAACTTGCCGTAGCGCCCGCTCTTGACCACCATGTTGGCGCCGCATTTAGGGCAGCGCACTTCGGAAATTTCCACCTCGGATTCGCTGACTATATTGGAGCACTTGGGATAGTTGGAGCAGGCCAGATACTTGCCGTACTTGCCCGTGCGCCTTATCATGGGCGAACCGCATTTTTCGCATTTTATGTCCGTCATCTCGTCGCCGTCGCAGGCGGCCTTTTTGAGGTGATCGGCAAAACCGGGGTAGAAGTCCGCAATTATCTTGTGCCAGTCCACGCCGCCGTCCTCTATCTTGTCTAGGTCGGCCTCCATGTGCGCTGTGAATCCCACATCCATTATGTCGCCGAAGTAGTGCACGAGCATATCCGTTATCTTGTAGGCGACGTCGGTGGGCACCATATACTTGCCGTCCTTTACCACATATTTGCGCTTGTTCAGCACGGAAATTATCGATGCGTATGTGGAGGGGCGGCCTATGCCCTTTTCGTCCATCGTCTTGACGAGCGAGGCATCTGTGTACCTGAGGGGGGGACGGGTGAATTTTTGTTCCTTTGAAAGTTCGTTGAGGTTGAGCTCATCACCCTCTTCGACGGGGGGCAGAAGTTTGGAGCTCTCCTCCTCTTCGCCGTCGTTGACCTGCTGATATGCCGCGGTGAAGCCCGCAAAGAGCAGCGATTTGCCGGAGGCCTTGAAGGTGTAGCCGGCGGAGACGGCCTCTATCTGCATGGAGTTGTACTGCGCTTCGGCCATCTGCGAGGCGACAAAGCGGTCGTAGACGAGTTTGTATATATTGTAGTGTTTTTTATCGAGATAGCCCTTTACGCTTGCGGGCGTGACCGAAAGATTTATGGGGCGGATGGCCTCGTGGGCATCCTGCGCGCCCTTCTTTGTGGCGTAAATATTGGGCTTGGCGGGCACATACTGTTCGCCGTAAGTATTTTTAATGAATTCGCGCGCCATCTGCTGGGCTTCCACGGCGACTCTGGTGGAGTCGGTACGGATATACGTTATGAGCGCGATGTGGTCGCCGCCGACTTCCATGCCTTCGTAGAGGTGCTGGGCGACGAGCATTGTCTCCGGCGAGGTCATGCCGAACTTGTTGGAGGCGTCCTGCTGAAGGGAGGACGTTGTGAACGGAGCGGGAGCGTGCGACTTTGTGACGCCGCTCTTGACCTTTGTGACGACGAACTGCCCGGCGCGCACCGCCTTTTCGACCTCTTCGGCCTGCTCGGCAGTTATCGACTTGCCGCTCTTTTTGAGCTGATATGTGGCCTTGAAGGGCGAATACTTGGTCTCCTTATCCTGCAGCGAGGCCGTGAACACATAGTATTCTTCGGGCACGAACGCCGCGATCTCGCGCTCGCGGTCTACTATGAGGCGCAGGGCAACCGACTGCACCCTGCCCGCGGAGAGGCCGCTCTGGATGCGGTTGTTGAGAAGGGGGGAAAGTTTGTAACCCACGAGTCTGTCCAGAACCCTCCTGGCCTGCTGCGCGTCAACGAGGTTATAATCTATTTTGCGCGGGTTTTTGAGGGCGTTTTCTACGGCCTTGGGGGAAATTTCGTTGAATTCAACGCGGTTGAGCCCGTTTTCGTCCATGCCGAGCACCGTCTGAAGATGCCACGAAATGGCCTCGCCTTCGCGGTCGGGGTCGGTGGCGAGATATACGCGGCCGGCCTTTTTGGCCTCGTCGGTGAGCCTCTTGATTACCTCCTTTTTGCTGGGGGTTATCTCGTAACGCGGCTCGAAATTATCCGTTATCTTTACGCCGAGAGTGCGTTCAGGCAAGTCCCTTACGTGCCCGCCCGAGGCATCTACCTTGAATTTGCCCTTTAAATATTTAGAAATTGTCTTTGCCTTGGAAGGCGATTCAACTATTATAAGATCCATAGATATTCCCTTGGTTTATTTTTGACGCAAATTCCGCACACGAAGTGTCGGCGGAAATTGTGCATATGCGGCCGCAAATTTACACCGGCTGATAGGTGTTGCCGCCGCTGCGGACGGCGAGTCCCTTTATCTCCAGCGAGGAGAGCAGGGTTACGGCCTGAAAGACCTTTATGCCGACGCCCGCGGCTATATTCTGAATGTGGCTTGCACCGTTTTGACGCAGAAAGTCAAGCACCCTGCCCTCGTCTTCGGTGAGAGAGCGCTCTTCCGCCCTGTATTCTACTCCGAGCGCGCCTGTTATGTCAAGCGCATTGCGGCAGAGATATGCGCCGTTCTTTATGAGTTCGTTGCTCCCTTCTCCGGCGAGTATGCCCAGCGAATGGGGAAAGGCGAAGACGTCCCGCCCGAAGTCGGCGGCATACCCCGCGGTGATGAGCGCACCGCTCTTTTCGGGCGCGGCCGCCACCAGCACCCCGCGCGAAATGCCCGCGATTATGCGGTTGCGAACGGCGTACATGAATTTCTGCACGGCCGTTTCGGGCGGCCATTCGGTTATGATTAGGCCGGCCTTTTCCACCTTTTTAAGGAGGGGCGCATTGGACTGCGAGCCGACAAAATTCAATCCGCCGGGAAATACGCAGACGACGTTGCCGCTTGGCAGAGCGCCCTCTATGGCGGCGGTATCGGCGCCGTCGGCAACGCCGGTGACTATGACGAAAACGGAGGAAAGTTCGCCCGATATGCGCCTGCAGGCGGCGAGAGTGGCCGCGGGAGTGCGGCGCGAGCCGACTACGGAAAAACAGTTTTCTTTGAGAAGACGCGTCCTGCCCCTGCAGTAGAGCACGAGGGGAGGCGCGGGGATCTCGGCGAGCAGAGGCGGATAGCCGCCGCTCTTGAGCGTGACGCACTCTATACCCTTTTCCTCCAGTCCGTGAAGAACCGAAAGGCGGTACTCCTGCGAAGAGAACGTAGTCCTCAATTTATTATATACTCCGTCTCCGATACTTTTAATCAGAATCTGCTCATATTTTATGTGCCGGGGATGTTTGGGATTTGCGGCGCACAGCAGAGCGCGCTTTTGTCTGTACGTCAGAGTTCCGAGACTGTCGGCCGCTATGACGTCGATTTCTTCCTGAGAGTAGTTCATCATTCCTTTACGTCAAAATTGCGGTACGAAGTAGCCTCCAGCACGTGTTCGGGGAGGATTTCGGTTGAAAAATCGAGATCGGCTATCGTCCGCGCGACCTTTATTATCCTTGACCGCGCACGCGCCGAAAGGGACAGCCGTTCAAACGCGTCGCGCAGAATTTCTTCGCACCGGTGCGAGAGGCGACAGAACTTTTTTATCTCCTTTTCGCCCATGTTGGCATTTGTCATCGTTCCGCCGAAGCGTTCGCGCTGAATGGCGCGGGCGCGCTCGACGCGCTTTTTTACCTCGGCGCTCGACTCTCCCCCCTCTTCCGCCGCGAGTTCTTCGTACCTGACGCTGTCAACTTCCACCTGAAGATCTATTCTGTCCAGAAGAGGCCCCGAAATTTTGGCGCGATACCGCCTTATCTGGGCGGGCGTGCACGTGCAGGGCTTATATGAAGAGCCGTAGTTGCCGCACGGACAGGGATTCATGCTTGCGCACAGAATGAAATCGGCGGGGAAAGTTACAGCGCCGCCGGCGCGCGTCACGGTTATCACCTTGTCTTCGAGGGGCTGGCGGAGGGATTCGAGCGCGGAACGCGAATATTCGGGCAGCTCGTCTAAAAAGAGCACGCCCTTGTGCGCCTTGGAGATTTCGCCGGGGCGTATCCTTGAATTACCGCCTCCGCACAGCGAAACGGTTGTAGCCGTATGGTGGGGCGTGCGGAAGGGACGGAGGGAAATTATGCCCTCGCCGCCCAGATCGCCCGCGACGGAGTGTATCTGCGTTATCTCCAGCGCCTCTTCAAACGTGAGATCGGGCATAATGGTGGGTATGCAGCGGGCGAGCATGGTCTTGCCCGAGCCGGGAGGGCCCGAAAGAAGAATGTTGTGCCCGCCGGCGACGGCGATCTCCAGCGCGCGCTTGGCTATGGCCTGCCCCTTTACAAAGGACATATCTGCGCTGTAGCGCGCGTCCCTCAGCGCCGCCGAAAAGCTCTTGGGCTCTACGGGTTCAAACTCCCGTTCGCCCCTGAAAAAGGCCACGGCATCCGAAAGGCTGCCCAGCGCATAGGCCTGTATGCCCTCGATATACGCCGCCTCGTTTGCGTTTGCGGACGGAATTATAAAGCGCGTGAAGCCGTGCTTTTTTGCCGAGATGAGCGCGGGGAGTATGCCCGAAACGGGACGGACGGAACCGTCGAGGGCGAGTTCGCCCAGTATGACGATATCATCCATCTCCCCCTCTATCTGGCCGCCCGCCCTGAGTATGGCGAGGGCTATGGGGAGATCGTAATAACTGCCCTCCTTTTTTATATCGGCGGGGGCAAGATTGATTGTTACGCGGTTGACGGGGAAGTGCAGGCGGGAATTGCGTATGGCCGAGTTGATCCTCTCCTTGCTCTCCTTTACGGCGGCATCGGGGAGGCCGACGAGCTCGTAGCTCGTCATGCCCTTGTTGATATCCGCTTCGACTTCCACCGGCACGCCGTCCAGCCCGATGAGTGCGAAAGATTTTACCTTTGCTAGCATAATTTTCCCCTTCGGGCGGGCATTCCGCCCCGCCCCTTTATATTGCCCTGGCGATAATAAAACAGCTCCCGCACGCAACGGGAGCTTTTTTAAATTATCTGACTTCCTTGATCTTGGCAGCCTTGCCCGTGAGTCCGCGCAGGTAGTAGAGCTTAGCCCTTCTTACCTTACCCTTTCTGACTACGGTGATGGATGCAATTTTAGGCGAGTGAACGGGGAAAGTTCTCTCGACGCCTACGCCGAAAGACAATCTTCTTACAGTGAAACTTTCCCTTATGCCGCCGTGCTTTTTGGCGATGACTACGCCTTCGAAGTTCTGAATTCTCTCCTTGGTGCCTTCAATAACCTTGAAGCCGACCTTTACGGTGTCGCCCACGTTGAATGCGGGGACGTTTTCCTTCATGCCTTCCTTTTCGATTGCTTCAACCAAACCTTTCATAGCCGAACCTCCTTGTATTTAAAACGCCCGAAGGCGCCCTGTAAACGCTTTAACGGCAGCGCGCCCTGTGCGCGCCCTGCCAACGAGCTTTTATATCTTACCAAAACTTTTTATAAATTGCAACTCATTTAAGGGGGTGTGTCGCAATTTTCACAAAAGAAATTCTGCCCCGCCGCAAAATTGAAATAAGCCCCGCCTCCCGCAAAAAAACAAGTTTTTTATATCGCTCTGTTTGCTTTTTTTGCGCATACGATGTTATAATGAGAATGTACCGCGGCAGACGTGTTTTATACGGAACAGAGTGCGCGGTCACCCGTTAAGGAACGTCCGCCTATGCGGCGTTCCAAAAAAATTCAATTTAAGGAGAGAGAGAGAAATGAAATTTAAGTTTGCGGCCGTGCTTGCGGCCTCCGCGGTATTGTGCACGGGAGCCCTTGCCGCCTGCGGGACGGAGGAGAGCGGCTACTCCATGACGGAGGCCTTTATACTTATGGAAGACCTGGGCTACGACGGCCGGCTCATCGACTTTATAGGCGCCCTTCCCGACGGTGAAGACACGAAAATAGAGAACATCACCCTCAACGAAGAGGGCGAAATAGTGGTGACGGGAGCAGACGGCTCCGTGCTGTTTTTATACAAGGTGCCCGCCGCCGATGACGGAGACGACGGAACGAACGCCGGAGAGAGCGCGGCACAGCAATTTAAATATACAATCTCCCCCGACGGAAAATATTACACGGTGACGGGGCTGAACAGTATGCTGCAAAACAACCTCACCCTCCCCGCCGAATACAACGGCCTGCCCGTAAAGGCGCTGGGAGACGAGGCGCTTAAATATAATCTGTCGTTGACGGGCCTCACCCTTCCCGACTGCATCACCCATATAGGCTACCACGCTTTCGGCGACGACTCAAACCTCAAATCCCTGGTAATCCCCGAAGACATCGAGTACATAGGTTCAGGAGCATTCAACAACTGCGCTTCGCTGGAGTATACTGAGCACGGCGGCGCGCTGTACCTGGGCAGCAAAACCCAGCCCTATAAGGTGCTTATAAAAGTTACCGACACGGGCATTTGGAGCTTTACCGTCCCCGAAGGCACAAAAATAATCTACGACAGCGCATTCAGGGGCTGCACCTCGCTGACAAACGTCTCTCTGCCCGAGGGCCTCACGCAGATAGGCAGTTCGGCATTTGACGGATGCAGTTCGCTTTCGGCGATATCCATTCCGTCCACGGTGAAGTACATATGCAGTTCGGCATTTAACAGATGCTCTTCGCTCACGGCTGTCACGATACCAGAAGGCGTGACAACCCTTGACACATACGCATTTGCAAGAACCTCGCTCATGACGATCTCCCTGCCGCGCAGCATGACAAAAATAGACAGCTCCGCTTTCTACGATGTCACGACTCTTTCCGTCGTCTATTACGCCGGCAGCGAGGAGGAATGGAAGCAGATAGACGGAGCGGACAGGTGCGAACAGCTTGAAAGAGCGCAGAAAATTTATCTGGCCGGTTAACGCGGCGCGCAGCCGCGCAGGTGGTTAACCCGCGCGCCCCAAACGGTCTTAAAACTCATATATGAAGTTGCGCCGCGCACAGGACGGGCAAACCTGAGACGTGCGGCGCACCACAACACAATACGGCAGCGGGCGGTGCAATTTTTCCCGTGAAAATTGCACCGCCCGCCCTTTATAAATTTCTGTGCCGCAATAAAATTGTTCTCGCGCCCGGCATGAATGCGGCCGCACGCGGCAGGCAGACTAAAGACTTCGATTAAAAGGCGCGGAGCGAACCGCGCTCACCATATATTATAATATATGGAGCGCCCCACCGTGACGATTGCCCCTCTGTGCGCATCGTGGGAGGCGAAAACGCGGTTTTGCGCTACGCCGTGAAGGCGTTTTCGATGTGGTTTATGCCGCCTTTGTATACCTCTATTATGTCGAAGCGGATCACGCAGTCGATCTCCCGCCCCGAATAGTAAAAGCGCGCGCTGTCAATATATCTCTTTTGTCTGTCCGCTCGGACGGCCTCGTTGGGACGGCCGAATAAATCGTCCGAGCGCGTCTTGACTTCGATAAAGGCCGTAATATCCCCCTTTGAAGCGACTATATCCACTTCGCCGAAGGGTGTGCGCAGGTTGCGTTCGATGACTTCGTAGCCGCTCTTTTTAAGGTATTTTACGGCCCGTCGTTCGCCCAGAAAGCCCAGGCGGCGTTTTTTGCCCTTTATTGCCATTTTTTTGTAAAACTCCTGCGGTGAATGGGCGTGAGGCCGTTATCCTTTATGGCCTGTATGTGCGCGGCCGTGCCGTAGCCGGCGTTCTTTTCAAAGCCGTAACCGGGATACACCGCCGCATATTCCGCCATGAGCGCATCCCTTTCGACCTTGGCGATAATGGAGGCCGCGCCTATGCAGTAACAGCGGGCGTCGCCCTTGACGATACTCTTCTGCGGAATATCCGTATCGAGCGTCATATTGCCGTCCGTCAGGACGTAATCGGGGCGGACGGAGAGGCTCTCCACCGCGTTCTTCATGCACAGCCTGGTGGCCTGAAGGATGTTTATTTCGTCGATCACCTGCGGTTCAATGCGGCATATTGCCCATGCAACCGCCTTTTGCCTGATGAGCGACGCAAGGCGTTCGCGCCTCTTTGCGGTCAGTTTTTTGCTGTCGTCCACTCCCTCCAAAATGTCGTCGGGAGGCATGATTACGGCCGCGCAGACGACGGGGCCGGCCAGAGGGCCGCGCCCGACTTCGTCCACTCCGCACACATAGCGGTATCCCTCCGCATGAAGGGCTGTTTCCCACGCGAGTTTATCCATAGTTAAAAATCCATTCCTTCGCAGTCGGAGAGCTCGTCCAGCGTGACGCGCCCCAGTCTCCCCTTGCGGAAATCGTCTATTACGGCGCGTTCGCCCCGTTCGTAATCGTATTCGCCCCCCTTGAGCACAAAGCCGCGGCGGCGGCACACGCCTTCGAGCATTTCCAACGGTTGCCCAGCGCCTATGCCGTACCTTTCTTCGAGATACCGGGGATATTTTTCCGCAATCGTCTGCAAGAGGGCCAGAGCGATATCGTCCGGATCGAGTATATCGTCGTTGACCGAACCGACAAAGGCCAGCCTTGCGGCGAAAGTCTGGTTTTCAAACGCGGGCGGAGTTGTGCCGGGCGTATCGAGCAGTTCAAATCCGTCGCAGCGTATCCACTGTTTGCCGCGCGTGACGCCGGCCTTGTCGCCCGTAACGGCCCTCTTTTCCCTGGAGAGAAGATTTATAACCGTGCTCTTGCCCGTATTGGGCACGCCGCACACCATGAAGCGGAATATTCTGTTATACCCCTTTGCGAGGCTTTTTTGCTGTTTTTCGGCAATGAGAGAGGAGATTGCCCCCGTAATATCGCGCCGCGAATTGGCATTGACCGCATTGAGCTTGACGCACGCCGCACCCCTGCCGCGGATGAATTTTACAAAGTCATCCACGCTGTCGTCGGCGAGATCGCACTTGTTGAGAATGTAGAGAACGGGACGCGAACCGAAGGTCTTTTTGAGGTTTTTGTTATAGGAAGATGCGGGACAGCGCGCATCCAGCACATAGATTATGCCGTCGCAGACGCCTACCGACTCCTCCATCATCCTCATGGCCTTTGTCATATGCCCAGGGAACCATTGAATGTGTTTCATGTTTATAACCTGTTGAAGCGGACTGAAAGCGAGAGGGCAGCCGTCCGCCGCACCAAACCAAAGCTGTCCCTGCAAAGGGGAAGCGGCTTGCGCAGCAAGCCGAAAGGGTTTGTTTAATAATATTGCCGTACATATCCCCGGCTTTGAGATCTTTCGACTCCGCTCAAGATGACATGCCGCGAGCCCTGTCAAACATCATTCTTTTATCGTCATTCCTGCCGAGCGCCCTCCCCGTCATTTCGACCAAGTGAGCGACAGCGAACGCATGGAGAAATCTCAATGCCTGATTCTCCTTATGTCATTTCGACTATTTTCAGCACCTCTCCTTGTCATTTCGACCGGAGGCGCATTTATGCGCCGCAGCGGAGAAATCTCAAAGCCCGGTTGCCATAGGATTCATCATAACCCCGCGCGATCACTTACCCTGAAGCAGGTCGGGGCGGAGCTTTTTTGTCAGCTTTAAACTTTCCGCCCTCCTCCACTCGGCAACT
>CALVLX010000015.1 GCA_944341195.1 uncultured Clostridia bacterium | reverse complement strand
TATGTATTGAAATTGCGCGGCGCGCGGCAAAATTTTGCCGCGCGCCGCGCCTTGCAACTTTAAAATGCGGAATGGTATTATCATCTGCCGAAGGCAATGGAGAGAGCCATGACGCCCGCTGTGCCCTTTGAGGAGAATATCGTATATTCGCCTCCCTGAAGTTCAAAGGATATCTCCGTGCACTCATACCTCTGCCCCTGCTGGTTAGACGGAGCTTCGAGCGCGAACGAAAGACTTTTGCCGCTCCCCTCTATGCAGAGAGTGCTGCCCGTTATATTCAGCGCGGCAACGACGAGTGTTATGCGCGCCGGCGACGGCAGAGTAACAACGAGGCTTTCGCCGCTCTTCTGCGTGAGGCAGGCACATGCGCTGTACACGGGATTTTTATATTCCCCGACAGTCAATCCGGGGCAGCCGTCGGGGCAATCGACGCGCACATATCCTTCAACGAGCGAAGTTCCCGAAGAGATTACGCCGCCCCGATGCTGCGAAAAATCGTAGGACAGGGAGACGGGTTCGGAAGGTTCGGGCTCGTCATCTCCGGTTTCATCCCCGCCGCCCTCCGGCTCTTCGGGGACGGTCTGCGGAGGTTCATCCTCATCGGGCGGATTGCCTTCGTCACCAGAAGGATCTCCGTCCTCACCGGGTTCGGTCTGACCGTCGTCGGGGGATTCCTCATCATCCGTTCCCTCGTCGGGCGGATTGCCCTCGCCATCCGGAGAGTTCCCGTCCTCACCGGATTCGTCTTGGCCGTCGTCCGGGAGTTCCTCATCCTCCGTTTCCTCGTCGGGCGGATTGCCCTCGCCATCCGGAGAATCTCCGTCTTCACCGGGAATATCTTCGTCTTTATCTTCCTCATCGGGCGGGTTTTGAATGCCTTCGTCCTCCGAAGGATTGTCCTGTCCGTCTTCGGACGGAGGCCCTGCGGGCTCGCCGTCCGACTGACCGCCGGACGATGAATCATCCCCTTCGGCCTGCTGCGGAGGAAGGGAATTCTGATGGGTGGGAAGCTCTCGCGAGCATGAGGAGGCCGAGATAAATACAGACGCCGCCGCGCAGAGCAGACATATGAGACGGCCTATCTTAACCTTCATCGTCATTATCCTCCGCGGAAACATCCTCCTCCCCGCGCGGGAGGGAAATGATGCCCTCTATCCTGCCGAGCACGTCTTGGAGTCCGCGCCCCGTGACGGAAGAGGTTGCTATTATATCCCCCTTGCCGCACTTGAGCGCCGCGGCTATTGCGTTGAGGCTTCTGTCCGCCTGCGCGCGCGAAAGTTTATCCGCCTTGGTGGCGACCACGGTAAAGGGAATGAGGTTGTAATAGAGATAGCCGATCATTGTCCTGTCGTCGGCCGTTGGTTCATGGCGGCTGTCGCACAGCGCAAACACATGGGCGATGTTCTGCTTTTGGGCAAAGAAATCGTTGAGCATGTCCGCCCACCTGGCCTTTTCGGCCTTGCTTACGCGCGCATAGCCGTAGCCGGGGAGATCTGCCAGAATGAAACACCCGAAGTCGAAATAATTGACAAGCCTGGTGCGCCCGGGCTGTTGGGAAACCCTGGCCAGCTTTTTACGCCCCGCGAGCATGTTTATAAAACTGCTCTTGCCGACGTTTGAACGCCCGCAGACGGCGATTATGGGCTTATCCGACGTTATAAATTGCCGCTTTGAAGCCGCGCTTGTGATAAATTCGGCTTTTGTAATCTTCATGGTGGCACCGCAGTTAGATAATTTTGATTACAGATTGACTATAGCCGTTCTGAATACGGAATCGACATCGGTGACGGGAATAAAGTGAATGCTCTCCTTGATGCTTTCCGGCATTTCGTCGATATCCTTTTCGTTGTCCTTGGGGATAATGATATCGTGAATGCCTATGCGGTAGGCGGCGAGAGCCTTTTCCTTCAGGCCGCCGATGGGCAGCACCTTGCCGCGCAGGGTTATTTCGCCCGTCATGGCAATAGAGCGGCGCACGGGCTTGTGAGTGAAGGCCGAAAGTATGGCCGTGGCCATGGTTATGCCCGCGGAGGGGCCGTCCTTGGGCGTAGCGCCCTCGGGCACATGTATATGGATATCGGTATTTTCAAACGTTTCGGACGAGATGCCGTATTCATCCGAGTTGGAGCGGATATAGCTTATTGCGGCGCGGGCGCTCTCCTTCATGACGTCGCCGAGTTTGCCCGTAAGTAAAACGTCGCCCTTGCCCTGCATGGCCGAAACTTCTATTGTGAGCGTTGTGCCGCCCACGGCCGTCCAGGCCAGCCCCGTGGCCGCACCAACCTGGTCGCTGTCGAGCATTTCATCGCGCTCATAGGGGCGCTTGCCCAAAAATTCGACAACCGTATCCCTGTTGACGCGCACTTTGCGCTTGCGGCCGTTCGCCTTTGCCACGGCGGCCTTGCGGCAGACGGCGTCTATCTTGCGTTCGAGTTCGCGCACGCCCGCTTCACGGGTGTAGCCGTCGATTATCTCGTCGATGCCGCCTTCGTCGAATACAACGTCGCTGTCCTTCAATCCGTTTGCGGCCGTGCGCTTGGGAATGAGGTAGCGGACGGCGATCTCCCTCTTCTCCTCCTGCGTGTAACCTTCTATCCTGATTATCTCCATTCTGTCCAGAAGGGGACGGGGGATCGTATCCGCCGAATTGGCGGTGGTTATGAAGAGCACCTTTGACAGATCGTAGGGGACTTCGAGATATCTGTCGCGGAAGGTGGAGTTCTGTGCGGGATCGAGCACCTCCAGGAGCGCGCTTGCGGGATCGCCGCGGAAGGCGTCGGAGGAGAGCTTATCGATTTCGTCCAAAAGAAATACGGGATTGACCGAACCTGCGTTTTTGAGCGCCGTTATTATGCGCCCGGGCATGGCGCCCACATACGTCTTGCGGTGGCCGCGTATCTCCGATTCGTCCTTGACGCCGCCCAGCGACATGCGCACGAATTTGCGTCCGAGGGCACGCGCCACGGAGGAGGCTATAGAAGTTTTGCCCACCCCGGGAGGGCCCACAAAACAGAGCACCGGCGCATTGAGCGAATTTGTCAGCTTTAGTACCGCGAGATATTCGGTTATGCGCTCCTTTATCTTTTTGAGGCCGTAGTGATCTTCCTCCAGAACGGCGACGGCATCTGCGAGATTGGGGGTATCCACCGTGGATTTTTCCCATTCGAGGTCGAGCAGCCAGTCGAGATATGTTCTGAGGACGTTGTAATCGGGCGAAGAAGTCTGCATACGCGACATGCGCGAGAGCTCTTTAAGCGCCTTTTCCTCCACTTCGGCCGGCATGTGTTTTTGCTTGATCTTCTCTTCGAGCACGGTCTTTTCGTTCTCGTCGTCGCCGAGCTCGGTGTGAATGGCCTTGAGCTGTTCGCGGAGGTAGTATTCCTTTTGGTTCTTTTCTATGTTCTGGCGCACGGCGCTCTGAATCTTGCGCTCCAGACGGGCGATCTCCAGTTCGGAGTTGAGCTGTTTATCGAGGTCGGAGAACATGTCCACAAGGCGCAGGCGGGAATATATAGCCTGCTGGAATTCGTTCTTGAGCTGCAGCCCGTCGAGGGCGAGATAGATGAACTGTTCGGGATCGTTGCAGCCATCCAGCCTCTGCGCGGCCTCCTTGCCGAAGCGCGCGTCGGACTGGGCGATGTCGCCGAGTATGCCCTTTGCGGTGCGGAAATACGCCTCCTCGAACATGGGATCGGTGCGCTCCACGGGCATCTTTTCTATAGTGGCGTACAGACTGCCGTCCCGGCTGAACACGGAGAGGGTGCGGGCGCGGTAGAGCCCGCGGCAGGTGACGCGCAGACGCTCGCCGGAGATGGAGACGACTCTCTCTATGCGCGCGACCGTGCCGACGTCATAGAGATCTTCGGCGCCGATTTCCGTCTTTGCGCCGTCTATCTGGGAGCATATGAATATTATTCTGTCGCTTTCGCCGGCGCTCCTTATGGCATAGAGCGTAGCCGCGCGCCCGGCGTCGAAGCCGACGGAAATGTTGGGGTAAACCATCCTGTCGCGCAGGGCGACGAGAGGCAGTTGTAATCTTTCATTAGCCATATAAATTACCTGAAATTGCGCGGTGACGCGCCTGTTACAGCTAAAAAAACAGAGGAAAAGCCATGTGCCAGCCTTCCCCCTGATTTTGATTAGTCGCCGCTTTGACGCGGCATTTTTATTGAGCCTTTAAGGGCGGTTGCCCCGTCAGGCGGATTTTTTGTAGACGATGACGGGTTCGGCGCGGTCGGTTATGCACTCGCGCGTGACGATGACTTCCTCTACGTTGCTTTCGGAGGGGATCTTATACATGACGGACGTCATGAAGCCTTCGATTATCGTTCTCAATCCCCTCGCGCCCGTCTTTAACTTGATTGCTGTTTTGGCTATCTCGCGCACGGCGCCCTCTTCGACGGTGAGTTTTACGCCGTCGAGCGCGATGAGCTTTTGATACTGCTTGATTATGGCGTTCTTGGGACGGGTGAGAATGTTGACAAGCGCGTCTTCGTCGAGAGGGTGAAGAGCCACGACGATGGGCACGCGCCCGACAAATTCGGGGATGAGGCCGAATTTGGTGAGATCCTGGGGTTTGACGTCGGAGAGCATCTCATATACGCCCTCGTTTTCATCGCTCTTGACGTCGCCGCCGAAGCCCAGCGTGGACGTATCCCTGCGGGCGCGGACTATCTTGTCGAGGCCGACGAAGGCGCCGCCGCAGATGAATAGGATGTTGGTGGTATCTATCCTGAGGCACTCCTGCTGGGGATGCTTTCTTCCGCCCTGGGGAGGAACGTTGGCCACGGTGCTCTCTATTATCTTGAGCAGAGCCTGCTGCACGCCCTCGCCGGACACGTCGCGGGTGATGGAGACGTTTTCGCCCTTGCGGGCGATCTTATCTATCTCATCGATATAGATGATGCCGCGCTGCGCCCTTTCGATGTCGTAATCGGCATTCTGAATGAGCTTGAGGAGAATGTTTTCGACGTCCTCGCCGACGTATCCCGCCTCGGTGAGGGTGGTTGCGTCGGTGGTTGCAAAGGGTACGTTGAGTATCTTTGCGAGAGTGCGGGCGAGCAGCGTCTTGCCGCAGCCCGTGGGGCCGAGCAGGAGAATGTTGCTCTTTTCGATCTCCACTTCGGCGAGATCGTCCTCCTCCTTTTTGCCCAGATTGTTTATGCGTTTATAGTGGTTGTATACGGCGACCGAGAGCACCTTTTTCGCTTCGTCCTGCCCGACGATGTATCTATCGAGTTCGGCCTTGATTTCGGCCGGCTTCTTTAAGGGTACGGGGGGCGTTTCGTGCTCTTCGGTATCCTTGATCATGTCCTGGCATATCTCAACGCATTCGTTGCAGATATACGCTCCGTTCTGCCCCGAGATGAGTCTTTGAACGAGATCTTCGGGTTTGCCGCAGAATGAACAGTATCTGTGTTGATCTTTCATTAATTGATTGCTCCGTTTCGGGCATGTGCCCTGCTGATTTGAATGCCTGCCGCTTGCGCGGAGGCTCTATATATATTTTACCCTCGATTACCTTTTATAAAACACCTTGTCGATAAGTCCGTATTCGAGGGCCTCCTGCGCGGAGAGGAAATTGTCTCTGTCCGTATCCCTTTCGAGCACTTCGACGCTCTTGCCCGAATTTTCGGCGAGTATCTTTGTCAGTTTTTCCTTTGTCTTCAATATGTGCTCGGCGGCAATCTTTATGTCGCTGGCCTGCCCCTGCGCGCCGCCAAGGGGCTGGTGGATCATTATCTCGCTGTTGGGGAGGGCAAACCTCTTGCCCCTGGCCCCGCTGGAGAGAAGGAAGGCGCCCATGGAGGCCGCCATGCCTATGCAGATGGTGGAG
>CALVLX010000014.1 GCA_944341195.1 uncultured Clostridia bacterium | reverse complement strand
TATATTAAAGAATATATCGACGATGAACAGCGGGGTTAAGATTGTGTCGTACTTGTGCAGATCAAAACACTTTACCACCACCACATAGACGAGCGACACGGGCAGATAGGTCGCGCGGACGGCCTGTGAACTGAACACATCAAAGAGCAGAAAGGACATTACTCCGCCGACTTCGGTTCCTGAAAGAAGGATGGTAAAGAGCGTGAACGAGAGCACCGCCCTTATCTTTATATCTCCCCTTGTGAAAAATGCCGTATAGAAAGCAAAGACGGCAAACGTGGCGAAGGCCTGCCACATGCTTGAGACGATCGTTTGGGCAATAATACAGAATACGGCAAACGACACGATGTACAGCGCGGCAAAGACGCCGACGACGTGCAGCACGGCAATGCCGAACTGCCTGCGCGTTCTACAGCTTTCGTTGAGCACGGCTACGAGGCTGAGGGCTGAAACAAAGAGCTGCAAATTAAACGTATAACTGCTTATTATATCTGCAAAATCTTGAAGCATTATTTTTCCTCCCCCCAATATCTATTATAGCGTACAAACGTGTAATTTCAAGCGACAAATGTTCATTTTATAGTAATATTGTTCATAAAAATTCTATACTACAGATATTTTGTAGCAAAATAATGCAATAATTACCATTACCCGGAAGCGCCCACGGGCAACAAAACCGGCGGACGGAAGGCGACAGACCGGCCGCAGAAAATTATAGCGGCAAACCCGGTCATTGCCCTGCGCGGCGAGGTGTGCCCGGACGGCGGCGCACCGCCACGTATTTTTGCGCAAAAAAACGAACGACCGCGACACCTGTCGCGGCTGTCCGTTTTATGGAGGGTGAAATAATGAAAAAGAATAGGAGTATAGTTTATTTTACGTCCGGCCGACGCTCCGCCCGCATACGCGGGGAGGGGAGTTTCAGTCCAGAACGATATAGGTGAATTTTGTGAGCCTGCCCGTGCCGACAAAGGTGAAGTAGAGCGCCTGCTTGCCCTCTCCTCCCGCGTAATCGCCGAAGAAGGTAGTCTCCTTATCACCCGTAGGGGTGACGGCAATCTCGGCAACGACGTCGCCTTGGGGAGCGTTCCTGACCTGCATTACGCCGCGCGCATCGCCGCAGACGGTTATGCCCACGCGCCTGAGACCGGAGATATCGAAGTATTTGAATCCGGCCGTGGCGCCGTCGCAGAAGTTGGCTATGTACTGGTCGCCGTCGCCCTCCCTGTCCTTACCGCTCTGGGTAAAGTAGGGATGACAGCCTGCGCGGTTTTTGCCGAGGGGCTTGGAGTGGAACCTTCCGCCCTTGCGGGACGTGAGATTGCAGGCAATCCTGGCCTCGTACCTGCCGCTCCCCTTCAGGGGGCCGCCGTTGAGGCCGCAGCTTGTCATCTCCGCCTGCTTTATGGAACCGTCGGGCTCTATGGTTATCTCCTCCGCGCAGCCCTGGCGCGAGAAGCAGTCTCTATCGGTGTGACGGTGATAGAATATATAATTCTTTCCGCCGAGGGAGAGCATTCCCCCGTGGGTATTGCCCGTATAGTTGGCCGCCGTCTTGGGATCGGAATGTCTTTCGTGCAGGCCGATGTCGCCATTGGAAACTATCGTGCCGCCGAATTTGAAGGGGCCGACGGGTGTTTCGCCCGTGGCATAGCACAGCTCGTGGCCTATAGCCGAGGAATACACAAAGTAATACCTGCCGTCTATCTTACGCATGGACGAGGCTTCGAAGAACCCGTGTCCGCCCGGTATCTCCGTGGGCACAGTGTTGAAGGGGCCGGCCTTGACGGTGAGCATGTCGGCCGCGTCGAGTTCGACCACGGCGCCGCCCTTTACGTTGCGCTTGGATACGCCCAGAACGGGGAAGAACATGGCCGAACCGTAGTACAGCCATACCCTGCCGTCCTCGACGTACACCGCGGGATCGAAGGGGAGATATTGCTTTGAATAGGGATACAGATTGACTTCGCCGTGATAGACGAAGGGGCCGGCGGGGCTGTCCGAAACGGCGCAGCGTATCGCCCAGCTTTTGCGCGTTATGCCGGGCGCGAAGGCATAATACAGATAGTATTTGCCGTCGGGGGCGCGGCACACGTCGGGGGCGTACATGCTCCCCCTGCCCCTGTAGGCGGGATCGTCGCTCTTTTTATAGATGACGCCTTCGTACCTCCAGTCGCTGAGGTCGTCCGCGGGGGCAGACCACGTGACATAGTCGTTTATGCAGAAACCGCCGCCCTTGAACTTATCGTGGGAGCCGTAGACATATACTCTGCCGTCAAAGACGTGCGGTTCGCCGTCGGGAATATATTCCCAGCTGGGCAGATAGGGATTGAACGCCTGATTCTTCATTTTACCACCTTACAAATGTATCTTTGAGGGCAACATACAGCGCCCTGAACAACTCGTATTTGCTTTGGTAAGCCGCGGAAACTTCCTTATCGGGCTTTACCGTCTTTTTTGTGCCCACCAGCGCGGCAGCGGCGTCTTCGACGCTCTTATACGCACCGCAGGCTGTCATTGCCAGCATGGCCGCGCCGTAGGAAGGGCCCTCTTCCACGAGGGGGATCTCAACCTCCAGGCCGCACACGTCGGCGATTATCTTTTGCCACAGCGGACTCCTCGCTCCGCCGCCGCACAGCTTTGCGCGCTCGACCTTGAGTCCGTTGCCCCTGGCCACTTCGAGACAGTCGCGCAGGGCGAAGGCCACTCCCTCCATCACGGCGAGAGTCATGTCGGCGCGCGTGGTATTGGGACGCATACCTATGAACGCGCCGCGCGCGTGCACATCGTTGTGAGGGCTGCGCTCGCCCATGAGATAGGGCAGAAAGAGCACTTCGTTCTTGCCCATGCGCTCTTCGCAGCCGGCCTGTTCGGCGGGCATATCCTTTGCGCCGAGGATGTCCATCCACCAGCCGTTGCACGACGCCGCGGAGAGGATGCACCCCATGAGATGATACCTGCCGTTGGCGTGGCAGAACGAATGGAGGGCGTTGTTGCCGTCCACCGAAAAATTATCCTGCGAGACGAACACCGTGCCGCTTGTGCCGAGCGAGATGGTGCAGTCGCCGTCGTGCACGTTGCCCGTGCCAACGGCCGCGGCTGCGTTGTCGCCCGCGCCCGCGGCGACAGTCACTTTGCCCATGCCCCACATCTTTGAATACTTTTCCGTGAGGGTGCCGGCAGGCTCATACGACTGCATGAGCTTGGGGAGCTGTTCGCGTTTTACCCCGCACAGACGGCACATATATTCGCTCCAATCACGGTTTTTTACGTCCAGAAGGAGCATACCGGAGGCATCGGAATAGTCCGTGCAGAACGTGCCCGTCAGCCTGTAAGTGAGGTAATCCTTGGGCAGCATTATCTTTTTTATGCGGGCGAAGTTGGAAGGTTCGTTCTCCCTGAGCCACAACAGCTTGGGGGCCGTGAAGCCGGCGAAAGCTATGTTGGCAGTCAGATCGGAGATGTTCTTAACCGTTGAATTTATAAACTGCGTCTGCTCGGCGGTGCGGCCGTCGTTCCACAATATGCAGGGGCGGATGACTTTGTCGTCCTCATCAAGAATGACGAGGCCGTGCATCTGACCGCCGCAGCTTATACCCTTTACGTCCTTGGGATCGAACGCGGAAAGGAGGGCGGATATGCCGCTTTCGACGGCGGCTATCCACTCATCGGGATCCTGTTCCGACCATCCGCTGTGCGGATACATGACGGGGTATGTGCGGCTCTCGCGGGCGAGGACTTTTCCGTCCTCGCCGACGAGCAGCAGTTTTACGGCCGACGTGCCGAGGTCTATGCCAATATATGTATTCATTATTTTCCGTAGAGAACGCTGTTTACTATGTTCTGCAGAATCTCCTGCTTGCCGCTGCCGGGAAGTGCGGGCGCGCCGAGCTTATCGGCGTAGGCGGCGAGTTCCTTGAGGTTTGTCTTGTCGGAAAGTATCTTTTTACCTATTTCGCTGTTATGATAGCTGGAATAGCGCTCTTCGATATTCTTCTTGAGTCTGCCGTCTTCGATGAGCGCGGCTGCCTTGACGAGGCCGAGCGCGAAGGTATCCATGCCGAGAATGTAGCCCGCGAACATGTCCTCGTAGGTGTACGAGGGACGTCGGTTCTTGGCGTCGAAGTTGAAGCCGCCCGTAAGGCCGCCGGCGTTGAGTATTTCGTACATGGCCATGGTAGCCGTGTAGACGTTGAAGGGGAATTCATCGGTATCCCAGCCGAGGTGCTCATCGCCCTGGTTGGCGTCGATGGAGCCGAGCATACCGTTTATGGCGCTGACGCGCAGATCGTGTTCGAAGGTGTGTCCCGCGAGCGTGGCATGGTTGGCTTCGATGTTGAGTTTGAAGTCCTTATCCAGTCCGTGCTGCCTTAAAAAGCCTATCGCGGTGGCCGCGTCGAAGTCGTACTGGTGCTTCATGGGCTCCTTGGGTTTGGGTTCGATGTAGAAGTCGCCCTTGAAGCCTATGCTCCTGCCGTAATCGACGGCCATGTGCATGAGGCGGGCGATGTTATCCTGTTCGAACTTCATGTCGGTGTTGAGGAGAGTTTCGTAGCCCTCTCTGCCGCCCCAGAAGACATAGCCCGTGCCGCCGAGTTTGACGGTGATATCGAGCGCCTTCTTTACCTGCGCGGCCGCGAAGGCGAAGACGTCGGCGCTGTTTGTGGAGCCCGCGCCGTTCATGAAGCGGGGATTGTCGAACATGTTGGCCGTGCCCCACAGGCACTTGATGCCCGTCTCCTTCATCTTTTTGAGGATATAATCGGAGATTTCGTCGAGGCGGGCGTTAGTCACCTTGATGTCGTCCGCTTCGGGAACGAGGTCAACGTCGTGCCAGCAGAAATAGCGTATGCCCAGTTTCTGCATGAACTCGAAGCCGGCGTCCACCTTTGCGAAGGCGTGTTCCATTGTGCCGGGCTTTTTGCCGAAGCTCTTATCGGCCGTGCCGCGGCCGAACATGTCCACGCCCTCGGCGCAGAGATTGTGCCACCATGCCATGGCGAAGGGAAGATGTTCGCTCATCTTCTTGCCGAGCACTACCTTATCCGCATCGTAAAACTTGAATGCGAGCGGATTTTTGCTTTCCGGGCCCTCGTACTTGATTGCGGGGATGCCTTTAAAAATTTCTGCCATATAAATTAACCTCTCTGTTTATTTTTATCGATTACAGACTTTGCTGCGGCAACGACATTGCCTGCGGTAAAGCCATATCTTTCAAATAATTTGCCTGCGGGAGCGCTCAGTCCGAACTCATCCATGCAGATATATGCGCCGTCGAGCCCAACATATCTTCCCCAGCTTATGCCGGACGCCGCCTCCACGGCGACTCTTGCGCGCACCGCGCGCGGAAGCACGCTCTCCCTGTATTCGGGACTCTGTTCTTCAAACACGTCCATGCAGGGCATGGATACGACGCGCACCTTTGTGCCCTCCGAAGCCAGCTCCTTCTGCGCGGCGAGGCAGAGCCCCACCTCGCTGCCGCTGGCCATGAGTATGACGTCGGGCGTGCCCTCGCAGTCCTTGAGCACATAGCCGCCCTTCAGCGCGGCCTGTTTTGTTGACAGCCCGTGCGCGACGAGTTTTTGCCTGCTTGTAACTATGGCTGTGGGCGACTGGGCCGTGAGCGCACGCGCAAACGCCGCCGCCGTCTCCACGCCGTCGCACGGCCTGTACACATACATGCCGGGCATTGCCCTCAGCCCCGCGAGCTGTTCCACGGGCTGATGTGTGGGGCCGTCCTCGCCGACGCCTATAGAATCGTGCGAAAGAATGTATATGACGGGCAGCTTCATAAGCGCGCTCATCCTCATGCCGTACTTCATATAGTCGGAGAAGACGAAGAAGGTTGAGCAGAAGGGCACGAGTCCGCCGTGCAGCGCAACGCCGTTGCTTATTGCGGCCATGGCGTGTTCGCGCACGCCGAAGTGAACGGCGAGGCCTTCGGGAGTCTGCGGCGAATAATACGCCTTGCCCTTTACCGCCGTGCAGTTGGAAGGGCTCAGGTCGGCGCTGCCGCCGAACAGGTTGGGCAGCATTGCATCCACCTTTGCCAGTATCTCGACGCACAGGTTGCGCGTGGCCATATCGCCGCCGCTGAACTGCATCAGCTCGTCGCTCTCCGCGGCCGCGGCCTTTGAAGAGCCGTCGAGGCAGGCCGTAAACTTAACGTAATCTTCGGGATAGTGTTCCTTGTAATATGCGAGCAGCCTCTCCCACTGGCGCTGCGTCTCTCTGCCGTCCCGCCGCTTGAGTTCGGCATATTTTCTGACAATGAGGGGCGTTTCAAAGGGGGAAAGTTTCCAACCGAGGTTGTCCTTTAAGATTTTGAGTCCCTCGGGGCCGAGGGGGGCGCCGTGAACGGCGCTCGTTCCGCTGCCGGGCGCGCCGTAACCTATCGTGCTCTTTACTATTATGAGCGAGGGCTTTTCGCTCTCCGCCTTGGCCGCATCCACCGCCCTTTCAAAGGCGACGACGTCCTCGGCGTCTTCGAGTTCCTGAACGTGCCAGCCGAGAGCCCTGTGCCTTGCGGCGACGTCCTCGGTGAAGGCGAGCTGCGTGCCGCCCTCTATGGTTATGCCGTTGCTGTCGTATATGAGTATGAGTTTGCCGAGTTTCATCGTCCCGGCGATGCTGGCGGCCTCGTTCTCAATACCCTCCTGCATACAGCCGTCGCCGCACAGCGCAAAGGTATAGTGCGAAACTATGCTGCAATCGGGCTTGTTGAAGCGTGCGGAGAGCACCTTTTCCGCCAGGGCCATTCCCACGGCGTTTGCCACGCCCTGTCCGAGAGGGCCCGTGGAGCAGTCCACGCCGGGAGTGAGGCCGACTTCGGGATGTCCCGGAGTGATGCTTTCGTACTGCCGGAAGTTTTTAAGATCGCTTGCGCTTATATCGTAGCCGACGCAGTGGAGCACGGCATACAACATGGCCGAAGCGTGCCCCGAACTGAGCACGAACCTGTCCCTGTCGAAGAACGACGGATCGGAGGGCGATATCTTCATGACGTCGGCAAACAGCGCGGCCGCCACGGGAGCTATTCCGAGGGGGGTTCCGGGGTGTCCGCTGCGCGCCGATTCAACTTCCTCGGCGGAGAGCACGCGGACGGAGCGTATAATCTCATCCATATAACTTAACATTGTTTATTTCCTTCCGGCAATTAATATTATAATCTTTTGCGCGCCGAATTAATAGACATTTTGTTCCCTTTTACTGTATAATTGTTCATAGATAACCATACTCACAGTAATTAAGGGAGGACGCGCATGAAGAGCAAATTTGATACTCTGCAACTCAAAGAGTTTTTAAAGGATTTTTATGCCGTGGTGGGCATAAGGATATCGGTATTCGACGACGAATTCAACCTTGTGACCGAGTACCCCGAAGATCCGCCCGCCTTCTGCGCTACCATACGCAAAAAGCAGCACGGCCTTGAGGCCTGCATGAAGTGCGACCGCGAGGCGTTTATGCGCACGAGCCGCACCGGGGAGGCGCACAACTACATCTGCCATGCGGGGCTCACCGAGGCGATAACGCCCGTTCAGCTGGATAACCACATAGTGGGCTATGCCATCTTTGCACACATGATGCCGCAGGAAAATTACGCGGGCAGAGTGGCCGAGATATTTTCGCGCAGCCGCAAATATTTTGAGAGCGACGAACAGTTGCTGGACGCCGTGCACGCCATTCCCACTCACCCGACCTCGACAATAAATTCTTCCATACGCCTGCTGGAGGCTATAGCCGCCTTTTTGCAGATTTCCAAGGTGACAAGCTGGTCAAACCAGGACATTGCGCACCAGGTAGAAAAATTTATATCCAACAACCTTTCGGGCGATCTCTCCAACGCCATGCTCTGCCGGCACTTTTTGATATCGCGCACAAAACTTTACCAGCTTTCAAAGGAAAACTTCGGCATGAGCATTACGCAGTACATAACAGTCATGAGAGTGGAAAGAGCAAAGTCGCTGCTGACGGAGACGGACAACAGCATAAAGGATATCGCCGACAGAGTCGGGATATCCGACTACAACTATTTCTGCAAGCTGTTCAAAAAAATGACGGGGCTGACTCCCGGCAATTTCCGCCGCCGCGGCAATACACACCTTTAACACTATAAATTTTAACACAGCCGCGGGGCAAAGTAAATATCTAGCAATATAAGCAGCTTCAAACGCCATAAACAGAGCCTGCGCGCCGATAAAATGCCGTTTTATGGCGACATAATATAAAAAACTACCATAAAATGTGCGATTATAACATTTTTCGTCACTTTGCGCCCCGTTCGTCTCTCTACGAAAAAACCGGGCGCGCAAGGTGCGGGGAAAAGCCGTCAGTAGTCGGCCGCGTCCTCGCAGAACGCGCCCCGTTCGCGCGTGGAGACGACGCGGTAATTGTTTTTTGGCTGTGCGGAAAAGAGGGTAAAAGGCTGGACGGACGTGACTATTGCCCCCGTGATATCCGCAAAGTACGCGCATTTGCCCGCGCACATCACCACGGGCACGCCGTAGAGATAGGCGTAGGCCCTGGCGAGAAGGGGCGCCATGGCGCCCGCCTCCTCCGCAAGGCAGAGAATGACGTTGCAGCCGCACAGCGAGAGGCTCTTTATGTCCTCGGGATAGCAGATGTCGTTTTCGATGCACAGCCCCACCCTGTAGCCGCCCAGTTTATACAGCCCGATATAGGCGCCGCTCTTTAAATTTTCGCCGTCCACGACGTGCATCATGTCCGTTATGCCGAGGAGCCTTCCCCCCTCCGCCACTACCGCCGACTTGCGCCTGAGGCCGCGGCTGTCGGTGCGGCAGCCGCACACGGCCGCACATCCCGAACTGCGCGTGAGGCGGGCCAGCGCGCCGAACTTATCGCTCTTGCCCGAAAGTTCGGCCTCGTAGGACACATCGCCGATGTACCCGAAGCCCATGAGCGCGATGTCGCATTCGGGCAGCGCGGGGCATTCTCCCTCCCCGGGACGGGTGACTACACAAATCTTCATACAGTTTATACTATTAAAATACGCGCAAAAGGGTGACAGCCGGCCAAACGCGGACGAAAAAGGAGAGTTCCGCCCCGGGGCGGGATGCGCGGGCGTGTTCTATTTATGCCGTGCGCGGCATAGAGTATAGACATGAAGAGAACATTGTGCATCATGGCGGCGTGCGCGCTGTGCGTACCCTCGGCGGCGTACATTTCCGCCTGCGCTCCGCAGGAGGAAGAGCGGAGCATATACACGATAACCGCGGCATATGACGGAGCAGATACCCTTACGGGCAGCGTTGAGCTAAACTACCTGAACGACACGGAGAACGCGCTGGACTGCCTTAAATTCAACCTGTGGGGCAACGCCTTCCGCGAGGGAGCCAAACACCCCGCGGCCGAAGGGCTGACTTCCTCTTCGTGCGGGGGGATGGGGATAACCGAAGTGCGCGGCGGCACGTGGAGCGTGGGCGGCGAGGACGAAAACATACTCGAAGTAGTCCTCGGCGAGCCGCTCTATCCCGACATGCGCGTGAGCGTGGGCATAGACTTTAAGCTAGACCTGGCGCAGGCCGACGCCCGCACGGGCGTGACGGAGCACACCGTAAACCTGGGCAACTTTTACCCCGTTCTGTGCGCCTACGGCGAGAGCGGGTGGCTGGAATACACCTATTCGCAGACGGGCGATCCCTTTGTTTCGGAGACGGCCGACTACGCCGTGGAACTGACGATACCGCAGGGATATACCGCGGCGGCGAGCGGAGCGGCCGCGGAGAGCATGACGGACGGAGAGAACGTAACTTTGAGCTACCGCCTTGAGAACGCGCGCGACTTTGCGGCAGTGCTCTCGCAGCAGTTCAGCGTGGCGGAGCGGGACGCGGGCGGCGTTGCGGTAAAATATTATTATTACGACGACTCCGAGCCGCAGACAGTTCTGGACGCCGCGGCGGAGAGTTTGAACTACTTTTCGGAAAAGTTCGGCAAATACCCCTACTCTTCCTTTTCCGTAGTGCAGACGGGGCTGACGCAGGGGGGCATGGAGTACCCCGCCCTGGCGATGATCTCCGACGAATGCAGGGGAACGGACGCCGTATATACCGCCGTGCACGAGACGGCGCACCAGTGGTGGTACGCCGCGGTTGGCAGCAACCAGTATACCGCCGCATGGCAGGACGAAGGCCTGGCGGAATATTCGGCGCTGATGTTTTTTGAGGACAACACGCGGTACGGCTTTACCCGGGCGGGACTGACGGGCTCGGCGACAAAGTCATACAGGGCGTATTTTTCGGTATACAACCAGCTCTTCGCCGACGCCGATACGAGCATGTCGAGGACGCTGGACGAATTTTCGGGAGAGTACGAATACGCCAACATCGCATACAACAAGGCCCTTTTGATGTTCGACGCGGTGCGCGCGGCGTGCGGCGACGACAACTTTGAGAGCGCGCTCAGAAGATACTGCGCGGACTACAAGTTTGAGCTGGCCCCGCCCGAGGGGCTGACGGCCGCCTTTGCCGGGTACGCGGGATGCGAGGCGATTATAAGAAGTTTTATAGACGGCGAAGTGATAATCTGACAAATTATACGCACGTGTGCGGCGGGGACACTCCCCGCCGCACACGTTTTACATAATTTTTACACCTCCGCACGGATAAAGACGTAAACTTTTTGTTGCCAAACCAAATATTATGAAGTATAATAAGATAGCCGCGGGGCAAAAAAGCATTTACGGCCCCGGAGGCAAAGGTTACTCTATGGACGCAAACCCAAGTTTTTGCATTAAAGGCATGTAACTTCCGCCGCGCCGTGCTGCATGACGCGCGGGAGTTTGCCGCGCTATTTTATTTACGGAGATATTGCAGTATGGTAAAATATTTCGTTTCGGGCGGGGAGAGGCTTACCCGCGCCGAAAAATTTGAAAGACTGTGCTGGGTGGACATGGTAAACCCCACCGACGACGAAGTTGACGACGTTGTGGAAGTTACGGGCGTTTCGGAGGATATGATCAAGGCCGCCCTCGACGAAGAGGAGCCCGCCCGCACCGAATTTGACGACGGGAACAGCATGTTTGTTGTGGACTGCCCCATCATAGAGGAGAACGAAAACGGCGACACTTACTCCACCCTTCCCCTCGCCATAATATACAACAGGCAGTGCATAATAACCGTCTGCCTGAAGGGCAACCCCGTTTTAAAGGATTTTATCACGGGGCGCATAAAGGTGGCCTGCGACAAGCCGGTGGCGTTTATACTCAACTTTATGTACGGCAACTCCAAGAGATTCCTGTACTGCCTGAAGCAGATAGACAGAAAGGCCCACCGCGTGCAGGCGGAACTGGGCAGGACGCTCAAAAACGAGGAGATCTTACAGCTTTTGGAGCTGGAAAATTCGCTGGTGTACTTTTCCACCTCGCTCAACTCCAATTACAAGGTGCACGAAAAACTTTCCAAAGTGGAGGCCGTGGCCACGCGCGAAGACTACAGAGACCTGTTCGACGACATGGTGATAGAGAGCAGCCAGGCCGTGGAGATGTGCAAAATTTATAAGGACATTCTCTCCGTCTCGATGGACGCATACGGTTCGGTTATCTCCAACAACGCCAACGACACCATGAAAAAACTGACCGTGATAACCATTCTCCTGGCCATACCCACCATGATAGCGGGATTTTGGGGAATGAACGTGGTTGTTCCCTGGCAGATACAGAGCGGCGATACCTCCACCCTCTGGTTCTGGGTGATAATAGTCGGAACTCTGCTGCTCACGTCCGCGGTGGCGTTTTTCCTCTTTAAATCGATGAAATTCAAGCCCGCGGCGAGAAGAAAGACAAAAAAATTCAGAAGAAAAAAGGACGACTGACATGCCTGTTTTGCAGTACAAATGCCCCAAATGCGGCAAGGAATTTGAAGAACTCGTAAAAAAATACGACGACGAGGTGCTCTGCCCCGAATGCGCCGTCAAGGCCGAAAGGAGCTATTCGGGCTCCGTATGGTCGGCGACGGGAAAGCCCGCAAAAAAGTGCAGCGGAAACTGCAAGACGTGCGGCGGGTGCTGATTGAAGGGCACATATATGCGGATAGATCGCAGATAATATAAAATTATTTTTACGCATCGCAGCGGCGGGCGGCCCGAATAAGGGGCGCCCGCCGCTGCGCTGTTTTTGCGTCTTTTAAATTTTAATGTATACATGCGGGCAGAGCGGGCAATAAACAAGAGCGTGCAACACACCGGCGGAGGCGGCCATGCGCGCTATAAGACTTTGTGCAATTTTAATAACGGCGGCGCTAGTATGCGCCGCGGCGCTGGGACTTTCGACGCGGACGGCCTTTGAATGCGGCGGGAGCTACACCTTTTACGTGGGGAGCGCCTCCTCCAACTGCCGCATAGTCACAGTGAACGGCAACGCCGCGCTCACAAAGCTGACGCTGAAGGACGTATGCGGCGAGGCGACTACGTTTGCGACGCTGGATATCGCGCGGTTTCTCGATTCGGTAAACGGCGAAATTATATTTGAAGAACGGCTTTCCGACAGCGTAAATTACTACTGCGCGGCCGAGCTGCCATACTCCGTAAATCTCTACGGAAGGGAGATAAACCTGCACATATGCGTAGGCGGAAGCGGCGTTACGGTGGCTTCGCCCATCATATTCGGAGGATACTGAAGGCTGCACCGAGACCATGCGCGGCGCGCCCCGCCCCGTGCGCCGCATAAATCCTGCGGGCGGAGACAGAGAGGCGCTCTTATACCTCCGCGCAAAAAAATTTAAGCCGGCATGTATAACGGGGTGGCGGACGGGCAATAAAGATTGCATAGGCAGCGGCCTTGAAAATATCTACATAAAAAGGAGATCAATTTTATGAGCGAAGAAAGAAACAATTCAACGGGCAGAAGAAAACTTTTAACTTACTACATCATTCTCGCCGCCTGCATACTTGTCATTGCGGCGATAACGCTTACGGTGATATTCACGGTGGGCAACTCCGACACTCTTGAAATAGATGGCGGGGGCGTTACGGACACGGACGATGACGACGACGCAAACGACGACGGAGACGACGGGGACGACACAGACGTTGCCGTTACCACGGAGTTTGCCTCGCCCGTTGCCGAGATGAACGTTATAAACGATTACACCTTTTACTACAACAAGACGCTGGACTGCTACCACTACCACACGGGGCTGGACATGGCGGCCGAAGCGGGCACGGAGGTTATGGCCTGCCTTGACGGCACTATTGAGAGCATAACCGTGGGTGACATACTCGACGGCACGAAGATTGTAATTTCCCATGCGGACGGCGTGACCACGAGTTACTACTTTATAGACGCCGCCGAGGGGCTGAAGGCGGGCGACACCGTGAGCCGCGGCGACGTTATAGGCACGGTGGCGCAGCCGACGGGAAGCGAATACAAGGAGGGCGCCCACCTGCACTTTGAGGTGGCGAAGAACGGCGAGACGGCCGATCCCAACGATTACCTTGACATCGACGAAAAATAACGGCGGAAATTTACGGACAAAAGAGGCGCGCCCGCACTTTAAAGTGCGGGCGCGCCCTTGCATTTGTATCGGGTTATAAGCGTTTAATCATTGCGTGAAAACCTTATCTTGCGCAGTCGAGAACAACATACGAAAGAGGGTTGACGCCGTAAACGTTCTTTTCTTCGTCAAGTTTGTTGAGCTCTTCGTAAATTTCTGCTGAATACATGTATACTCCCTCCTTTTTGAAGTTTGCTATCTTTTGTGACCGCTTGAACAATGTGTAAATTTTAATCTTAATTAGTTTGCCTTCTTTTCGAACTGTGCATTTCTTATCGCGTCGATAAGATACTTGTTGGGCGAAGCGATGCCTGTGATGGAGTTGAACGCCGCAAGCTGCAGTAAATAACCGTAAATTTTCATAATACCTTTTTTCACCTCTTTTATTGTATTAGCGCGGACAGCGCCGCGCTCTGTCGTCTTTTTAGGATGCGGGATATCTTTCCCGTTTGCGCTTGCAGTATAGCACACTGCTTTTTGATAGTCAATAACATTTTAAAAATTTTTTAAAAAGTCATTTTTGTGATTTACTAACACTATTTTATGATAATACGGATAATTTATGTTAATTAACATTTTTAAATCGATATTCTTGTTACTATTTTTCATAGCTAACAAAATATTACAGATATTAACAACACGGCGGCCGCAGATGTTAAAATTTATAATTTCGCGCCTCCGGAGGGGGGGGCGCCGCCGCCCTTTCCTTCCTGTCGCACGTATTTATACACGCCCTGCGGCGCGGATAAACACAAAAGTGCGCATAACCGGTAAAAAATTTTCCTCTATTTTCCTGCCGTGCACTAACCTGCCCGCGGAAGATTTTTAAATTTTAAAAGAGGAGAGCGGCGCAAGACATACGCACCGCCCTCCGCAATCATTACGTTTTCGGCGGCGCACTGCCGCACTTTTATAAAATGAATACCATTCAGTCGTCCGATTTGCCCGAAAGGGCATCGCCTATTCCGCCAAGCGCTATCATGAGAAATCCCGCAACTATGAACACCACCCACGAGGGATGCCAGTTGCCGAACACGAGGCCGCAGACGAGGTACACCCCGGGGGACAGGATGATTACCATGGAGGCGAGCCCGTAAAATATGCGCGCGGCGGGCGGAGCGGAGTTGTGTTCGCCGCCCTCCGCGGCAAAGGCTTCGTCGATAAAGGCGCACAGCGCCACGGCAAAGATGAAGATGAGCCAGCCGGGATGCCACAGCCCGCCCGCGGCACCCATTATTATATAGGCCGCTACAGAGCCGGAAATAATGCCGCCTTCGAGCACTCTGCCGGCGCGTCCGAGCGCCGACGCTGCGGCGCGGCTCCGCCCGCCGCTCTCCTCCCCGGACGGCATTGCACCCTCCTCCACGCCGTCGTCATGGATGACGCCGCCGTCCTCTTCGTTCACGGCATTGAAAACAGTCCGCGCCGACGTCACGTCGCCGCGCATGAGGCTGTCCATATCGACGCCGAAGATATCGCAGAGGGCGATTATCTTTTCCGTTTCGGGATAGGCCTCGCCCGTCTCCCATTTGCTGACCGACTGGCGCGAGACTTCGAGCTTTTCGGCGAGTTCTTCCTGCGTTATTTTATTGAGTTTGCGCAGATACTGAAGATTGGTACAAAAGGACATGTTTCTCCTCCTCACTTTTTTCAATATAAATTATAGGGAAACTTTTGAGCTTTTTCAACCAATTTCAGCGTGCTTTTCCGCAACCTGAGGTTGCGCGGCAAACTTTTTACACTCTTTTTACAAAAAAACGCAAAAAAATATGTACCCTGCCCTGCCGCGGACACTCTTCGACAAAATTTAAAATTTTACTTGTAATTTTCGGCGGCAGGTGTTACAATATAGTTACAGTTAAACATGATGAGGAAGGGACAATGAAAATTAAAATCACATCTGATTCCACTTGCGACCTCGGCAGCGAGCTGATATCAAAGCGCGGCATAGGCATATTTGCCCTGCAGGTAATACTGGGCGAAAAATCCTACCGCGACGGCGAAATACAGCCGCAGGAGATATTCGACTATGTAGCCGCCAACGGCACACTGCCCAAGACGGCGGCCGGCTCCATGGACGAATACGCCGAATTTTTTAAGCGCAACCTTGAGGGCTGCGACGCGCTGATACACTTCAACATCTCCTCCAAGGCTTCGAGCAGCTATTCGGCGGCGTGCATCGCCGCAAAGAACTTTGGCGGCAAGGTGTATGTTGTGGACAGCAAGGCGCTCTCCACGGGGCAGGGACTGCTCGTTATGAAGGCGTGCGACCTGCGCGACGAGGGCATGGCCGCGGGGGATATATTCAAGCGCATCACCGAACTTACGCCCTTTGTAAACACCTCCTTTGTGCCCGACGACCTGAATTACCTGCACAAGGGCGGCAGATGTTCGCTGGCGGCAATGCTGGGGGCGAAAGTGCTCAAGCTCCACCCCCTCATCGAGGAGGACAGGGACGGCCAGCTAATCGCCAAAAAGAAGTACATGGGCAGCATGGAGAGGTGCATAAAGACGTATGTGAACGACCTGCGAATGCAGTACCGCCGCTACGACAGGACGAGGTGCTTTATAACCCACTCCTGCGCCGATCAGGCGCTCATAGACATCGCCAAGAGGGAAGTTGCGCATATGTTTGAATTTGACGAAGTTATAGAGACGGTGGCGGGCGCGATAATAACCAGCCACTGCGGCAGGAACACCCTGGGGGTGCTCTTCATCGCCGAATGACGCCGCTCTCCCGACGGGGCGGCAACCTTAAAATGAAATTTGAATTTTAGGCACAAAGAGCGCCGCGGCGGAAATTATCCGCCGCGGCGCTCCGCATATCGGCAAATTTACTTAAAAGCGCGCACCCGCACACCGAATTTTAACAGTACAGGCCTTCAGCTTATGCCCCCTTCGAGCTCGTCGAGCGTAAGAAGGAACGGGGGAATGAAGTGCTCCATGAAGTATTCCACCGCGGGCATGTTGCGGGAATGGAGGTCGTTTTCTATGCTCTTTTTGGCCTTTTCAAACTCACTGTTGCCCGAACGATGCTCTTCGAGGCACTTTATGTACGCGGCGAGCCTGTCCGCCGCCTTGAGTATTTTATATTCCTCGCTGTCCGCATCGGCCAGGACGTAGGGTTCAAGCCCCTCCTTCAGACTATCGGGCAGCATGGTTAGCAGCCTTTCGCAGGCGCGCGCTTCGATATCCTTATACGCCCCCTTTATGTTGCTGTTGAAGTACTTTATCGGAGTGGGAAGATCGCCCGTCATGACCTCGCTGCACTCGTGGTAGACGGCGTAAAGCACGCACCTGTTTTCATCTACGCTGCCGCCGTAAATTTTATTTGTTATGACGGCCAGCGCGTGGGCGAGCATGGCCACCTGCTGTGAGTGTTCCATAATGTTCTCCTCCCTCACCGAACGCATGAGCGACCACCTCTTGATATACTTCATCCTGTCCATAAAGGCATAGAAGTTGTAGGGCATAAACCAATCCTCCCTTAAAAATAAGTTACGCATATATTATATATTAAACGGAGCGCAAATTCAATTGACTTTACAAAAAAAATAAAATATAATTTACGTAATCGATGACGCGCGGGGGCGGCATTCCCTGCACGGGGCGCGCTTGCCCCGCCGGCAGCCGCCGCGCTTTTTTTAAAAGATTAAATTTTTATTTACCGTCGGGGGTGCCCGCAAATTTTTTATGCGAGGCTGAGATTATACCCTTTGAATCGGCAACGTAATGGTTGAGCGATAGACATAAGAGTAGAACTTTCCGCGCCCCCGCGCCCTGTGCGGGAGCGTATTTTTTTGGCGTTGCCCCGCACATATGTGCGGGGCAACGCCCTGTTCCGTCGGTAAAAGGAGGTTTTATGTTTAACTTACTTTCGGCAACGCCGGTATTCGACGCGGCCGAACCCGTGGTCACATGGCTGACGGTGGGACTGGCCTGCGCCGCAGTTGTGGCGGGCATAATCCTGTTTATCGCAGCCGACCGCAAAGTATTCGGCAGGTACGTAAAGTACGCCATAATCGGCGCAACCTTCTATGCGCTTATAATAGGCATACTCATGGTTGTATTCAACCTGGTAAAGCGCACCGATCCCGGATACATGGAGGAAAATTCCCTCAACGCCGACGTAATAGGCTACGTGCTCGTGCCCCTGCTCATCGCATTTGCGGTGGCGCTTATCTGCGGCATAGTGCTGTTTGTACTCTCCCGCAGGGCGGACAGGCAGACCTTTAAGAGGGTGGCCTGCGCGTGCGTGGCGCTGATAGTTGCGGCCGTGGTGTGCGCGGCGGCGACAATAGCGGTGTACTACGGCGCCCACATAGAGGGCGACGGCTGGTACGACGAGGGCGAATTTGACGACGGCAACAGCAGCGTAAACCAGCTTGCGCTGTACCTGAGCGCGGCCGGGCTGGCGGTTGCGGCGGTTGCGGCGGCGCTCTTCCTCGGACGCAACGACAAGAGCGAGCTTGACAGCCGCTGCATAGCCCTGGCGGGCATAACCGTGGCGCTGTCCTTTGCGCTGTCCTATATTAAGTTGTTCGAACTGCCCCAGGGCGGTTCGGTGACCTTTGCTTCGCTGCTGCCCGTAATGCTGTTCGCCTACGCATACGGCCCCAAGAAGGGCGTGCTCGTCTGCTTTTTGTACGGCGTAATGCAGGCCATGCAGGACACCTACATAATCCACCCCGCGCAGTTCCTCCTGGACTATCCCATAGCGTTTGCCATGGCGGGTTTTGCGGGCGTGTTCGCAAATGTGAAAATCATGGAAAAGATGCCCCAGCTCAAATTTGCGCTCGGCGCGGTCGTAGCGGGAGCGCTGCGCTATGTGGCGCACGTGCTTTCGGGCGTGTTCGCCTTCAGTTCCTCCGCTCTCGACGCGGGGCAGGAAGTATGGGCCTATTCGCTGGCATACAACTCCTTTGTGTTCGTGGATATACTCATAGTCATTGCGGCGGGCGTGCTCATCTTCTCCTCGCGCGCGTTCAACAAACAGCTTGCGCAGTTTACGGGAATAAAGACAAAGCGCGCCGCGCTGCCCGATGAAGAGGCACAGCCGGCGGAAGACGCACAGTAAATAATCGGGGACGCCTCCCCGCCCGCGCGCGTACAGGCAATAAAATTTAATACCGCGCCCCAAGGGCGCAAAGTCCCCCGCCGCGCACCGCGGCGGGGGACTTTTATTTTTTGCGGGCATTGCCCGGCATATATATTGCAGGCAACGCCTTTTATATAAACTGCAACACGTCCACCAGAACGGCGAATGCAAGTATCAGGACGAAGCCGACGACGTGTATTACGGCCTCCACCTTGCGCGGCACGGGCTTTTTGAATATCCACTCTATGAGGCAGAACACCACCTTGCTGCCATCCAGCGCGGGGATGGGCAAAAGGTTGAACACCGCGAGATTGACGCCGATATATGCCGCGATCTCCAGGAAATTCTGCATCCCCTGAGAGGCTATTTCGCTCGTCAGTTTTATGGTGGTGACGGGGCCGCCCACTGCCGAAAGGCTGAGATTGCCCGTAAGAAGTTCGCCCAGAACCGTGAAAATTGTGCCGGCGATCCTGAAGGAATACATGAATGAGCGGCCTATGCTCTCCCAGAAGCCGAATTTGCAGTTTGTTGCGGAAATATCGTAATATTCGCCACTGTCGTTTACGTATGTGCCCACGCCGAGCGCGTGGAAGGCGAGGGATACCTGCGAACTGTTTTTGAAGTTGCAGTCGGCGCGCAGCATGACCTGCGCCTGCATTTTTTCGCCGCCGCGCACTACGGTGACGCCCACCACGTCCCCCTTTGCCATGCCGTTGAGCGCCGTGACGAGGTCGGCCGAAAGGTAAATATCCTCGCCGCCGATGTTGGTTATTACGTCGCCCGCACAGAGGCTGTACGATGCGGGATATTGTTCGTCCGATTGAACGGAGTTAATTCTGTACGCCATCTGTCCGAAGGCGAAAGTGGAGATGACAATTATGATCAGGGCCAGGATATAGTTGAAGGACGCGCCGGCGACGAGCACAATTATGCGCTTGAGGGGGTGCTGCCTGTTGAAGCTGTCGGGACTGTCGCCCTCCTCGTCCTCGCCGTCGAAGGCGCAGTAGCCGCTCAGCGGAAAGGCGCGGACGACGAAGATCCGCCCCGTTTTTGCATTTCTGCGCTTGAACAGGGCGGGGCCGAAACCTATGGAGAATTCGCTTATCTTAAAGCCGAGGGCGCGCCCGAGAGCGTAGTGGCCGAATTCGTGGACGGTTATCATCGCAAGCAGGATGAGTATGGCCAGGAGAACGGAGAGAATGACGCCGGCCACCCCGCCGCTCAGAAGCAGATCAGTTGACATTATACCTCTTTGAAATGACTTTTTGCGCCGCGGAACGAGCGGCGGCATCGCACGCGGCGAGCTGTTCGTAACTTTCGGCGGCACAGTTGGCTGCGCCCTGCACAACGGCGTCCGTCACCCGCCATATATCGCAGAAGGATATCTCCCCCTTTAAAAAGGCGGCCACAGCCTCCTCCCCCGCCGCATTCAGAACTGTAGGCAGTATGCCGCCGGCCTCTCCGCAGGCGAGTGCGAGATCGTACATGGGATATTTTTTGCGCGCAAGGGGCAGAAACTGCAGTGCGAACGCACTGTCCCAGTCGAGGGGCTTGAGGGCGCAGTCGAGCCGCTCGGGATAGGTGAGAGCGAGCTGAATGGGCAACTCCATCGTGGGATTTGAAAGCTGGGCCAGGATGGCTCCGTCTTCGAACTGAACCATGGAATGGACTATGCTCTGCGGCTGGATTACCGTTTTGATCGAGGCATAGTCGGCGTTGTACAGGTGGTGGGCTTCGATTACTTCGTACCCCTTGTTCAGCAGCGTGGCGCTGTCAATCGTTATCTTTGCGCCCATGCTCCACGTGGGGTGGCTCAAAGCCTGCGCGGGCGTGACGCCCTCCAGCTCTCCGAAATTTTTATCGCGGAAGGGGCCGCCGCTGGCCGTTATGATGAGATTTTTAAAGGGTGCGCGCCGCTCGAAATTGAGGCACTGCCATATGGCCGAATGCTCGCTGTCCACGGGAATTATTTCGCCGCCGAGAGGCATGACGATGTCACCTCCGCAGACGAGCGTTTCCTTGTTGGCCAGGGCCAGCCTGGCGCCCATTTTAAGCGCGAGAAGGGAATATTTGAGCCCGCCAAAGCCGCCGCACGCCACGACGACGATATCCGCCCCGCTCTCCTCCACGGCGCGCAGAGCGCCCTCCTCGCCCGAATAAAAGGCGGAGCAGGCGACATCAGCTCTTCCGCCCGAGGAGAGAGCCGCGGTCTTTGGCGAAAATTCGCGCACGAGCGCGGAGAGACTTTCGCCCGAAGAACGCGCAACCAGGCAGCATATTCTGAACCTGTCGGGATAGCGGCGGACGACGGACAGCGTCTGGCGGCCTATCGAACCCGTGCACCCCACCAATGCGATGTTTTTCATTATATATTATACCCGCTGAATTTATTTTAATGACTTGTCGCGGCGACAAACTACGCTTTAAGCAGGCCGCATAAACGCGGCCCGCAACTTCGCTCCGTTGCCGCCGCTCCTTCGCGCAAAAGCCACGGTTTTGCGCGAGACTTGGGAATTGATATCTGCGCTCCGCGCTACATCAAACTCGCCTTTCGCCGCGGTTGCCTGCGCAACCGCATCTATTCGCTCGTTTGATTGCCCATCGGAATTTTCTCCGTGCTCGTATACTGCGCGCGTCGAAAATTCTTTAATATGATCAATAATAACTTATTTACGACAAACTACGCTTTAAGCAGGCCGCATGAATGCGGCCCGCAACTTTGCTCCGTTGCCGCCGCTCCCTCGCCAAAAGACGACGCAAGAGCCGCGATGTTGCACAGAGGCGCATTAAGCGACACGCCGCCCCGCGCACGGCGTGCGCGGGGCGGCCGGATTACCGCTATACAAATCACCTTATGGCTATGAAGCAGACGACTATGGCGACGGAGGCAAAGAGCATGGAATCGAATCTATCCAGTATGCCGCCGTGGCCGGGGAGCAGCTTGCCCATATCCTTTATGCCGCATCCGCGCTTGATGGCGCTTTCAAAGAGGTCGCCTATCTGCGCGAGTATGGACGTGGGAATGGAGATGACTATCAATACGACGAGGGAATGCACTTCGCCGGCGTACTCCAGGCGGAAAACTTCCAGCCCGCAGCCCACGCCCCAGACGACTATTGCCGCGAGTATACCCCCTACTATGCCGCCGATAAAGCCTATCACCGTCTTGTTGGGGCTGGTGTGGGGGGCGAGTTTTAAGGGGAAAAACCTGCCCAGCAATTTGCCGAACACGAGTGCGAAGGTATCCACGGCGACGGTGACGCAGAACATGAGAGTGACCGCGGGCAGCGAGTTGACGTCCATGTGGTTTATATTGGAGCTTACGCTGCAGAGTATGCCGCAGTAAAGAATGCAGAAGAGCGAGGCCGTAGTGCTCTTTAAATCGCTCTTATCGAAGTCGAAGACGAGCATAGCCGCCGTGATCATTGCGCCCAGACTGCCGACGGACATGAGCACGAGCAGCGAAGGCAGCCACGCCTGTTCGTCCCCGCGGGACTGATACACCATCTTTGTGATGACGAATGTGGGGATTATGAGCGCGCAGGTTATCATGGTGCACCACCACTGCGCCCTCGAGACGCAGTCCATTGCGCGCATGAATTCAAACGCGCCGATGAGGGATATGCACCAGAAGAGCACGTCGAAGCCCACGGCGCCCCATGTCTGCGGGGCAAACGCCTTTAAGGCTATGAGCCCGACGAGCACAGCCACGTATGCGAATGCAGTTATCGTGCGCGCCTTCATGTTCTCCTTTGGCGGCGCCGTCTGCACACTGTTTTGTTGATCCATTCAATTCTCCTTTGCGGCCGGCAACCCGGTGCGCGCCGCCGGACGGGGCATATTGCGCGCTCAACGGGTGCCCGGCCTTTAAATCTTGCCGAACCGCCTGTTGCGCTTTGAATAATTTTCTATGGCCTTTTTGAATTCCCTCTCGTTGAAATCCGGGAAGAGCACGTCGGTGAAATACAGCTCGGAATACGCCGCCTGCCACAGAAGGAAATTGGACAGCCTGTATTCGCCGCCCGTGCGGATTATAAAGTCGGGATCGGGAATGCCGGATGTATAGAGAAGGTCGCCCACATCCCCTTCGGAAAGGGGTTCGCCGCGGGATATTGCCATGTTTACGGCGCGAGTTATCTCCGCGCGGGCGCCGTAATTGAGCGCGAGTATGACGAAGAAACACGCGTCGGCGGGGGAGTTTTTCACCCCGTCTTTGATGAGTTCCTGCACGTCGGCGGGCAGGGCGGCAATGTCGCCTATGACCTTGACGGCCGCGCCTTCGGCATACAGATCCTTTACGTTTTTGGTGAAATATTTGCGGAAGAGATTATACAGTCCTTCCAGCCCCTCCTGCGGACGGGAGAGATTTTCCGTGGAGAGGGCGTATACGGTTAAGTACTCCACTCCCATTTTTTTTGCGGTGCGCGCCATGGCTATCATGGTATTCATGCCTGCATTGTGGCCGAACGTGCGCGGCATGAACCGCTTTTTGGCCCACCGCCCGTTGCCGTCCATTATCACGGCTACATGGCGGGGTATGTTGAGGTTATCGCCTTTCATTATATGGTCAGGATTTCCTTTTCCTTGGCCGAAACGACGGCGTCTATCTTGGCCACGGCGTCGGAAACCATCTTTTCGACGTCCTTTTCGTAGGAGGCGACTTCGTCTTCGGAGAGAGTTTTATCATTCTTGAATTTTTTGAGCGAATCCATGGCCTCGCGGCGGTTGTTGCGCTCGGCCACTTTGGCGTCCTCGCCCATGCGCCTTATCTGTTTGCACAGATCCTTTCTGCGCTCTTCGGTGAGCTCGGGGAAGACGAGGCGGATGACCTTGCCGTCGTTGGTGGGATTGATGCCGAGGTTGGATACCTGGATGGCCTTTTCTATGGCCTTTAAAAGGGAGGTATCCCACGGCGAGATGACGAGGCACCTGCCCTCCTGCACGGAGATGTTCGAAGTCTGCGTAACGGGCGTCATGGCGCCGTAGTAATCTACCATCACCTTATCGAGAATGTGGGGATTGGCCCTGCCCGCGCGGATGGAGGAGAGATCTTCCTCCAGCACGGATATCGTCTTGGAAAGTTTATCGTCGAGAGTTAAGATTATTTCCTCTGCCTGATCGTTTTCTAACATGATTTTTTACCTCTCAATTATTGTCTATCAAAGTTCCCAGCTTTTCGCCGCAGACGGCGCGGACGATGGAATTTTCCTCGTCCAGGCCGAAGGCTATGGCCGGGATATTGTTTTCCATGCACATCGTGGCGGCCGTGGCATCCATCGCCCTTATGCCGTTTTTGATTATGTCCATGTAGTTGATGTGGTCGTACCTCTTTGCGGCGGGATTTATTTTGGGATCGCTGTCGTAGATGGCGTCGATATTCTTTGCCATGAGGAGACAGTCGGCCTGGATTTCGCAGGCGCGCTGCGCCGCCGCGGTATCGGTGGAGCAATAGGGATTGCCCGTGCCGCACGCCATTATTACCACCCTGCCCTTTTCGAAGTGGGAAAGGGCCTTGCGCAGAATATACGGTTCGGCTACGGAAGTCATTATGAGCGCCGTCTGCACGCGCGTGGGAACGCCGCGCTGTTCGAGCGCGTCCATCATGGCGAGCGAATTCATAACGGTCGCCAGCATACCCATGTGGTCGGCGGTGGTTCTGTCCATCTTTTTGCCCTGGCGTCCCCGCCAGAAGTTGCCGCCGCCTATGACGAGGGCGATTTCGACGCCCATTTTGTGAACTTCGACTATCTGCCCGACGACGCGAGAGATGACCTCTTCGTCGAGGCCGTGGCCTGCGGGGCCTGCGAGCGCCTCGCCCGAAAGTTTTATTAAAACTCTTTTGTATTTAGGTTGCATTAGCGCCTCCGCGGCGGGGAGAGCGGGCTGCGCCCGCATTCCCCTATTTTATTGCTTTTAAAATTATACCATATTTGCGCCGTCTTGACAATGGTTTTTTTGAATTTTTTATGCAAATTTAAAAATCGGCGGGCGGCGCCCCGTTGAAAGCGCTGTAAAACGTCACCGCGTGCAGAACACCCCGCAGGAATACCCGGCACCCGGGCAAACTACTTTGCCCGCCCGGACGACACCGCATGTTGCGCGCCAAAGGCACAAAAACGCACAAAATAATGCGTGCGCAAATGGCGTTTTTATATAGTAAGATTTTCCTTACCGTAATGAATTCCTTGTTTTTTTATGCGTAATAATATATAATTTCAACAAAAAAAGTGCGCAAGAATATCTTACGCACTCTCTTTAAACTGTTAAATGAAGTTAGTTCTTCTTCATAGCGGCGACCTGCTTTGCCACTTCTTCGGAGAGGTCTTCGCTCCTCTTTTCGATGCCTTCGCCCATCTCCCAGCGGACGAAGCGGGCAACCTTGAACTTGTTGCCTATAACCTGGGATACCTTTAAGCTGTCGTCCTTGACGAAGGGCTGTTCCATGAGGCAGTTTTCCGAATAGAACTTGCCCATCTTGCCGGCGACGATCTTTTCGAGGATTTCCCTGGGCTTGCTGGCGTTCTTGGGATCGTTCTGCATCTGAACGAGCATAATCTCCTTTTCCTTGGCGAGAACTTCCGCAGGGACGTCGGCTTCGTTGACGTAGCCGGGCTTGGATGCAGCTATCTGCAGGGCGATGTCGTGCAGAGTTTCTTCCGCGCCCTGTACAAAGTCTACAGCGTCTATCATGACGCCCACCTTGCCGCCCATGTGGATATACGTTTCGATTTTGCCGCTTGTTTCGTAAATTTCAAAACGGCGGATAGAGATCTTTTCGCCGATGACGGCGGTGTTGTTGGTAATGAATTCCTTAACTGTTTCGCCGCCTATCTTGCATTCGTTGAGAGCTTCGAGATCGGCGGGCTTATCCTGCGCGATAACCTTTGCAACGCTTGAAACTATGCCGCGGAACTTTTCGCCTGCGGAAACGAAGTCGGATTCGCAGTTGATTTCCAAAAGCACGCCCACGCCGCATTCGGGGCAGACATACGCGCCTACGGCGCCTTCGGCAGCTATTCTCGATTCCTTTTTAACGGCCTTGGCTATGCCCCTCTCCCTGAGGAGTTCGGCAGCCTTTTCCATATCGCCGTCCGCATCGGTAAGCGCCTTTTTGCAATCCAACATGCCTGCGCCGCTCTTTTCGCGCAGAGTCATAACATCCTTTGCCGTGAAAGCCATTGTAACATCTCCTATTATTTTATTTATTTTGGTATATTTTTAAAGTTGGGATATATTAATTATTCAGCCGTCTCTTCTTCGGCGGCGGTCTCTTCGGCGGCTTCGACCATCTCTTCCACCGAAGCGGGTTCGGCGAGCTGTTCTTCGGCCTTTTCGGCGAGAGCCTGCTCAACTACGGGGGTTTCGCCCTGGTTCGCCTCGATTACGGCGTTGGCGATTACTCCGGAAATGAGCTTTACGGCGCGTATGGCGTCGTCGTTGCCGGGGATGACGTAGTCGATGAGGTCGGGATCGCAGTTGGTATCGGTGATTGCTATTACGGGAATGCCCAGCTTGCGCGCTTCGGATACGGCGATGTCCTCGTTGTGTGGATCGACTATGAACATTGCGCCGGGCATCTTATTCATATTCCTGATGCCGCCGAGATTGGTCTGGAGCTTGCCCATCTCTTCCTTGAGCTTTGCAACTTCCTTTTTGGGAAGAAGATCAAATTCGCCGTTCTCTTCCATCTTTTCGAGCTTGACCATTCTGTCGATTCTGGAGCGGATGGTCTTGAAGTTGGTGAGCGTGCCGCCCAGCCAGCGCGAATTTACATAGAACATGCCGCAGCGTTCGGCCTCTTCCTTGATGGCCTCCTGCGCCTGCTTTTTGGTGCCGACAAAGAGAATGGACTTGCCTTCCTTTACCGTATCGACGACAAACTTATACGCCTCTTCGATGAGACCTACGGTCATCTGAAGGTCGATGATGTGAATGTCGTTACGGGCGGCATAGATGTACTTGCTCATCTTGGGATTCCACTTTCTGGTCTGATGACCGAAGTGAACGCCGGCCTCTAAGAGTTGCTTCATTGTGATGACTGCCATTTTAATTCCTCCGTTAAACCTCCCCGCAGGCGCAGTTTGCACGGGCGATTATTGCGGAATGAGAAAGATTTTTCCGCCACGGATCGCCTGCCCCGCGGGTGTGAATTTTTATAGCTTTGATATTTTAGCAGAATTTTGCCCCTTTGTAAAGCAAATTTGCCCGCAATTTTGGACATAATTGCACCCCCGCGGGCATATTTACGCTATATTATTGTAATAGACGGCATGGGCGCGCATACGCAGCCGGATGTTTCCCGGGCAGCAGTTGTACAAGCCGCGCGCCTTTTGTATTAACTGTATTATAAATTTAGTGTGCTATCTGTATTAACTGTAATATCTGTATTAATAAAACGATAGAAATTCCTCCGATTCCCCTCCTCTACAGCCCGAAATAATCTCTATACAATATGCGCGCCGCAGCCCTTTTCCCCGCCGCGCGCACAGAAATTTGCAGACGAGCGGAAAAGTACCGCGCACAATAATTTATCGAATTACGATAAATTTTTATTGACAAACGCAATATGCGGTGCTACAATACTCAATACAGAGGTTTTAATATGAAGCAGAAAAAAATCGGAAACCTGATATACAGCATATTCCTTGCACTGTGCGGCGCCGCCCTGCTGGCCGTGACGATTGCGGGCATAATAGAGTACTGCGCCGCCGCCCCCGCGGACTACACGGCCTGGCTGGGCGTTACGACGGGTGTGATAGCCATACTTACGGGGCTGTTCGTAGTCGTTCTGGGGAGCGTAGGCGTGCTGCGCGCGTGCAAGACGCGGCAATGGCGGATTGCGCTTGCGCTCTCCACACTGTTTATGGCGCTTTCGTGGCTTTCGCTCATCTTCTGTCCTAGCCTGGCTTCGCTGACTTACGAGCTGACGTCTCCGCACATAAAGATGAGCGCGGAGCAGGCGGAAGGCTGGGGCGCCGACTGCGTGGCTCTGCTTGCCGACGAGGCCGCAGCGCGCGGCGACGACATCCTGCTGTATACAAGTCAGACATCAAAGGACAGAGCGCCGGAGCAGGCCGACTACACCCGCCGCTACTTTGCGGACATCACGCCCGCGCAGACAAGCGACACTTTTACGCTGACATTCAGATACGATGCGCGGTGGAAAAAGCTGACCGTATCGCTTGAATTCGACTACCGCGTCCCCGAGGGCGGAGAACCCGACTGGACGGCGCTCGATTGCCCGCTGCACTACCTGAACATGCTGACCGACCGCACCTTTACACGCGAAGAGGCCGTCGCCACGCTCAACGGCGAGGACGGGGCGTTTAACCAGGCGTGGGACGGCGTCGAATACATGAAGCGCTTTGACGACAGGCAGACCATCGAAGCACGCAAGAGTTACAGCGCGACGGACAATCGGCACTTTGACGACTATGTGTTTACGATCACTGCATGGCCTTCGGCGGATTTTGCGTGAGGCAGACCGCGACGCACTTAAAGGCGGAACACTTAAAAATAACCGCGGAAATTTAAATCCCGTCGCAAAAGGAGAACATTATGAAGAAGAATGAAAACAACACCCCGCCCTCGGGCAGCTACCACGTGATGATGAAGGCGGCGGTGATAATAATCGCCCTGTGCGGCGCGGCAATATGCACGTTCTGGATTCCGCAGGCCGCATACAGCGGCATAACCGAAAGCGCATCCATGCCCGTGGACGAGCTGTGGGGCAGGACGGGCGCGGTAATGGCGTTCGACTACACGGCGGCGCTGCCCTGTTTTGCGATTTTATTCCTTTTATGGAAAATTTCAGACCTGTTGGAGGACGGAAAACTCTTCTGCAGAAGCACCGCGCGCCATAT
>CALVLX010000013.1 GCA_944341195.1 uncultured Clostridia bacterium | reverse complement strand
TACGGTGATGCCCGACGGGGCTGCGGAGGACGAAATCGCGCAGTTTATCGACGTAAGCTATGCCATTGCGGCAAAGAGGGGCTGAAGAATATGTTCGCCGTCCGCCCTGGTTTTTTCGGGCGGAGAGCGCGCCGAAAGGTTGCGGCGCAAAAAAGCGGAGAGCGGCCGAAGGGCAGTGCGCAAAAAAATGATAAATTATGCCGCGCGGCCGCTTGCCAATCGCCCGCACTTGTGGTAGAATATACTTACATGATTTCAAGAGGGGAAATAAGATGAAAATAGTGTTTTTCGGTGACTCCATAACAGATTGCGACAGAGACAGGGGGGACGAAAAGTCGCTCGGCAACGGCTACGTTAAGATACTTGCCGATAAGCTCCGCCCCATCTATCCCGATATGGATATCGAACTCATAAACAAGGGCGTATCCGGCAACGAAGTGTGCGATCTTCTCGCCCGCGTGCAGAGCGACGTCATAGACTATAAGCCCGATGCCGTCGTCATAATGATAGGTATAAACAACGTAATCCATAAGTTTAAGTACGGCAAGGAACTCAACTTAAAGCAGTTCGAAAGCGATCTCAAGGCGCTCATAAAGAGGCTGAAGGACGAAGGCATAGTCGTCATCTTCCTCGAACCCTTCCTTCTGCCCGCGCCCGACAAGAAGCGCATGAGGCCGCTCTTTAACCAGGAGCTGGAGATAATCCACCGCGTGGGTGTGGAGATGTGCGATGAATTCGTCGCCTACGACGAAATGTTCAACGGCCTGTGCGAAAGCAACCCGTATACTTTTTATACGCAGGACGGCGTCCATCCCCTCTTCGAAGGTTCGGATATAATCGCCAACACGGCAATAAAGGCCATACGCAAGCATCTCATGTGAGGCGTCCCATGAACGAAACTTTACTAAGGAAAATTCTCATCGTCATGCTCGTCGTGTTCATAGTCATCGCGCTTGCAGGCGTAGTCGTGGCGGGTGTGGGCGAGGACTTCGGCCTCATTCTCATAATAATAGGCGTGGCGGCAATCTTTCCCGTGCTGGGCGAACTCTCCCGTCAGGACAGGGCGGCTTCCCGCGGCAAGGAGACCGAAGGGGAGAGCAGGGAGAGCGCCGCGGATAATAACTGATTTTTGTCCGCCCGTTTGCGTAACAATCTAAAAAATATCAAAATTGGCGCGGCCGCCGGCTCTTCAAGCCGGCGGCCGCATTGCGTGTTAGAGATTTTTTTGCGATTGGTGCGCATATATTGCGCAATTACCGCCCCCCTTACCGTCGTTTTAGCGGCCTGCGTCCGGGCTATTTTGTGTCCGGGGGTTGACGGCGGGGCGGAGTGGGAGTATAATATATGGCGTAAAGCATATCCGTATGCGGTAAAAACTTGTTGAACGGAGGATATATTATGCCCTACACATTTACGCAGGCCATGGATTTTTACGAGCGCGGGGATTACGTCCACGCCGCTTCGGCCTTCCGCAACTCGCTCGAGCTGGGCGATGAACGCTGTGCTTACGGCCTCGCTCTCTGCCTTCTCACGGGGCACGGGCTCACCTTCAGCGATAAGTCCAGCGCGCAGCAGCTCATAGACGGCTATCTGCCCCGCATTGCGGACTACGCAAGGGGTGGCGACGGCGAAGCCTGCCGCGTCATGGGCATGTACTATTCAAGCGGCTGTTTTGCCGTGCCCGATAGGGGCGAGGCAAGGCGGTGGTTTGCGCTGGGCGCGCGGGCGGGCGACGACATCTGCGCCCGGCTGCTCGGCTCGTTGCCGCCCGCATGATACGGTGTGTGATAAATTTAATACGATGCGGCGCCGCGGCTTGATTGCCGCGGCGCCGCAAATTTTGTGGTGCATACTATATTTTATAATTGTGCAATCGGGGCGGCTCTGCGGCGGGCCGCCCTTTGCCGTATAAATTGCTGTGTGCCGTTGCCGTCTTGGGTACAGTTGAAAGATCTCAAAGTTCGGGGTAAGTACGGGAGTATTTTTTTAACAAAACCCTTTCGGCCTGCTTCGCATGCCACTTCCCCTTGGCAGGGGCAGCTTGATGGCGGCGGATTTTTTTATGCTTTGTTTCAGCCGTGCTTTGAGATTTCTCCGCTCGCTTCGCTCGGTCGAAATGACAGGGGAGGGGGCTAGGCAGAAAGGACAGAAAAAGAGGTGCGGAAGAAACGGGTAGAAAAAGTTGATGTTTGGGAAAAAACTCTGCAATGTCATCTTGAGCGCAGTCGAAAGATCTCAAAGTTCGGGTAAGTGTGGAAGTGTTATTTCAAATAAAACCCTTTCGGCCTGCTCCGCAGGCCACTTCCCCTTGGCAGGGGCAGTTTGATTGCGGCGGAGATTTTTATTGCCTTGCCGTAACCGTACTTTGAGATTTCTCCATGCGCTCGCTGTCGCTCACTTAGTCGAAATGACAGGAGGGAGGGGCTTGGTCGAAATGACAGGGGGAGGGGCTCGGCAGAAAGGACAAAGAGGAGAGCGGGCGCGCGGACACAATTGCGCCAAACCGGAACGGGGCTGTATTGCACAACATCTTGCCATTGCAGATAATTTCGCGGCAAACCGGGGCGGCATAAAGGGGGCTGTATTGCCGATAAACTGCATCTCTGCGGTAAAATATTCGTTTAAATACGCATTTTATTG
>CALVLX010000012.1 GCA_944341195.1 uncultured Clostridia bacterium | reverse complement strand
ACGGCTCCGCCCTCAATCTGCGCGGAAAGGTCTCTTGACATAGTGCGCAAGGCAGGTATCTATGCAGAAGCACGCCGCCGGGCCGCCCAGCCACGTGCCCGTATCGAGGTGGATCTTGCAGTAATCTTCTATTCTCCCGCCGCGGCGGCCGGGGCGCACATAGGCGAGTATTTTATCCTCCCCGCACACGTTTCGCGCAGGAGTATGCCCGAAGAAAACGCACTTGCCGCCCGAAGGCATCACCGAAGGGCGCATGAAATTTCTGTCGTTGAGCAGCGTGGCATCGCGCACGGTTTTCAGGGGCGGTATGCGGCCGTCGGCCGTGAGCGGAAGCCCCGCGTGCACGCATATGAACTGCTCCTCTTCTATAAACAGGGGCAGGCATTCAAGTTTATCCACCGTATCCCAGTCGAGAAGGCGGCCGTCGGCGCCGGGGAACCACCTGCGGAGGGCATCCAGAACCTTTTCGAAATCTTCGGGCGAATCCTTCATGAGCGCCCAATAGTATGTGAGAAAGGAATATTCGTGGTTGCCGAGAATGCACCTTGCGTTGGGCGCGTTGAGGAGCAGTTTTAAGAGGCGCACGCTGTCCCTGCCCTTATCGACGACGTCGCCGCAGACATAGAGCGTATCGGCGTCCGAAAATGAAATTTTATCCATGAGGCGCATGAAGAGATCGTATTCGCCGTGGATATCTGAAATGACGTACCGCATAAGTTCACCTGCAAACATTATACCATGCCGCCGCTCCGCCGCACACTGTTCACAGCCGGGACTGTGCCGCACGGCATACGCGGCTGATCAGACCGAACCTGCACAAGGGGACGCACACAAATTTCCGCAAAAGTATTGCTATTTTTGTAATCTGCTGGTATACTTTAATTGCGGCGGCCGCCTGTGCGGCCGCCGCAAAGGAATATTTCGTGAAAATTTTTGAAGTTGCTGCCGACAGAGAAAAATACATGCCCCTGCTGCTGCTTGCAGACGAACAGGAGAGCATGGTGGCAAAATACATCGGGCGCGGCGTCATGTATGCGCTGGACGACGGAGGCGTAAAGGCCGTGTGCATTGTTACGGACGAGGGCGAAGGCGTTTTGGAAATTAAGAACCTGGCAGTTGCCCCCGCCTTCCGCCGCAGGGGATACGGCAGGCGAATGATAGCGTTTATCCGCGGCATATATGCGGGGCAATACCGCTTTTTGCAGGTCGGCACGGGGGACAGCCCGCTAACCATACCCTTCTACGAGGCCTGCGGATTTACACGGTCGCACACGGTTAAAAACTTTTTTACCGAAAATTACGACCACCCGATTTACGAATGCGGAGTACGGCTGACGGATATGATATATCTGCGCCTCGAACTGTAGTTGCGCGCGCCCGCGGGGCGGTTTTATTATACAGCGCCTACGTGCGGCGGCGAAATTTTGCTTTGCGCCCTTGCGCAACCGAAGATGCCCCATGTCCGCCGTATATATCTGCTTAAAAAATAAACCCACTTTAAGAGATTGAAAAAATGAGACCTTTGGAACAGAGAGATTACGAGCTGATAGCCGAAGCCCGGAGAGCGATCCGCTCAAACTATGACCAAAAAAATTATAATCGCACCGTGGGCGCCGCTGTGCGCTGCCCGAACGGCAGGATATATGTGGGAGTTAACCTATATTCCCTGCATGGAGCATGTGCGGAGCAGGTGGCGATAGGCACCGCAATAACAAACGGGGAGAGGGAGTTTGACGCCATCGTTGCCGTCAGGGGGAGTGACGGCGGGGAAATTATCCCGCCCTGCGGAAACTGCCGCCAGATACTGCACGACTACATGCCCGGGTGCGAAGTAATTGTGCCGGTATGCGGACAATTAAAAAAGATCGGTGCGGAGGAACTCCTGCCCTTCTCCTATTCGGTTGAATAAGTTGTAGCCTTCATTGCGTGAAGATGCGCGGAGTCAAAGGAAAAATGCGGCAATAGGATATTGCAACATAATAAAAAGGTGAATTAAGGTTGTTCGGTTTGCATTCGGCCCGTTCACCCGATCTCAATATAGCAGGAATGCGCTATGAATGACGAAGAATACCGCCAAACACTTTTCATCTGCACGCCCATGGTGCTCTCCTTTGTGCTCTTCCCCGCCTTTTGCCTTATAACTATTTTATTCGGCTATGTTTGGGCGGGGTTTATCGCGATGGAGGCAATCGTCGCCGCGGTCATCTTGCCGTGCTTTATCGCGCGCACGGCGTTTTTGACGGGACATAGTCGGTATGCAACAAAAAAACGACTGCTATTTGAAACGATAGCCTACATTGCCTGCATTGCGTTTGCCATAGGTACGGCGTTTTTGGTAGAGGACGAGGGCGGAGTATTCACCTACTACCCTTTCAACATATACATTCAGCCGCTGTATATGATTTTTGTATTCGTCGTCATGACCTTTCATATCGGGACGGCCAAAAAGGTTGCAAACACATATCAAAATGAAAAGGCGAGGCGGCAGGCAAAAGACGAAGAGGCGCAGCAACAGTAAAAACGCTGTATTTTTTTGTGTGTTGGAAGTAAAACGGGTATATTGCGGAGGTACTTTATGAAACAAATGCGCGCGCCGCAGGAAAAATTCGAATATACGAGGAAGATTTTTAACGCATTCCTGATAGGCCTGGTATGCTCGGGCAGCCTTTATTTTACACTTACCATCATATAAGAGTTTACCGATTTTTTTGAGCAACGGA
>CALVLX010000011.1 GCA_944341195.1 uncultured Clostridia bacterium | reverse complement strand
GGCAGATATCCGCCCTCGTGCCTGCCGGCTTCGCGCCCGTTGCAAAAGACTGTGCAGCACTGGTCGCAGGCGCCGAAATTAATAATCACTCTGCCGCGGTTGAAATTTTCGGGCAGAGTAAATGTGCGGCGGTAGTGCAGAAATTCATCCGCTCCGAGAGCGCGCGAAACGCCCGAAAGTCTGCTTTCGGGCGAAAAGGGAACAAGGATATCGCCGTCGAAGGATGCAGGGACATCCGCTGTCGCCGTTATGGCGTATTGCCAAATGCCGTTCAGGGGAAAATAACTCTCCCTTTCAAACTGCGGGCGGGGATATTCCGAAAGGGGAACTTGCGAACTGCCGAAAGAGGGCTGGAAAATCATGGCACACCTTTAAAGTAGTTTTACGATTCAATTATACAACGCGCAGAGCAATTTAACAAGCGACTTAATAAAAAATTTTTCCGAATCCGCAGAGACTGAATCAAATGTTATAAGTCAACCACCTAGACCTACCTGACGCAAAGATTAAAATACAACTGCCCCGCAGCAAAGGCCCGTGGCAGTTGTATTTTTATTTTACTTCTTCTAAAGACAGCTTAAAACGCTGACCGTTTTCCAGCGAGAAAAGCGCCATTCCGCCGTCCTGCACGGCGGAGATATTGAAATATGCCCTTAATGTAAACAAAAACTCCCATAAAAGACTTTTTTCGTCCGTTTTGTAATTTTTTTCAGCACGGGTCTGCCGCATAATATAATTGTACCTCCTTTAAAATTTTTTCGGCCGCGCGCTTGGCTTTGTAATTATATTATACCATTCCAACTCCCCTGATTCAACAAAATCAGTGGAGTTTGACCGATAATATATTGACGAATTACCACTAGTTTTGGAGAATTATGTCGAACCTGCCTGAAAATCTTAAATATCTGATGAAAGATGCCGAACTCAACGCGCCCGCACTTGCCCGGAACACAGGAATAGATTGTTCCACCATTCTCACGCTGCTGCGGGGCGACGGCCTGCCCCATATCGACACCTTGGTGAAGCTGGCAGACTATTTTGAATGTTCTGCCGATTACCTTTTGGGGCTGGACGACACATGCGGCGGAGAAAAATTTAAAACCCGTCCGCCATTTAAGGAACAGCTGACATTTTTGCTGAATCATTTCGGCATTACTAAATACAGACTGGAAAAGGACACCGGCCTTTCCGAAAAGACGGTCAACCGCTGGCACAACGGCAAGACACAGCCGACGGTTGAAAGCCTTATGCGCCTTGCTACATACTTTGACTGTTCGGTGGATTTTGTGTTGGGAAGAATATAAGGCAGGGGCGGCGCGGAGACAAATTTACGTCTCCGCGCCGCCCTTAAATTGCAATACTTTTTTTAATATTTACTCCCGCTCACCTTCACGCAACTCGGCGCCGGCGCCTTTTGCGCCTTCGGGGCGGTACACGTATGTGTACTTATATTCATAGGTGGAATGCTCTTCCGCGCGCGCCTTCATGGCGGCGTGAACTTCGTCCCTGAGTTTTTTCTGTGCGGCCTTTAAGGGCAGCGACTCATCGGGGAAAAAGGGGCCGTCCACATATACGGTAATGCCCGGCTTTTTAAAAAACCTGCGCTTTTGAAAGGTCATTGTATACGCAAAGACGGGCGCGCCGAGTTTTACGGGATAGCGGAACGACACGGCGGGGAAATCCCTGACGCCCGTGTAATAGGGCCATATATGCGCTTCGGGATAGATTGCTATCCATTCCCTGTGGGATATTGCGCGCTCTATTTCGCCGTTGAAGGCGGACATGAGGTGCAGGCCGGAAGGTATGGGCAGCGCGCCCGCATCCATCAACAGCCACCTTATGCCCTTTATCGAAGTGGAATCTTCGCTGACCATTACCTTTGCAGCGCGCGGAAAGGCGAGCACGGTGGGATTGAAGGCGTCGCACACGAAGGCGGTGTGGTTGCCGTAAAGAAAGCACCCCCTGTCCTTATACCCCTTGAGGCACTCTTTGTTTACGTACTTTACCCCCCTTATGAGCTTCATATACAGGAACACGGCCGGCGTGGCTATGAGGCGGTACATGACGAACCGCCTTGCGGCGACGAACGGATTGCGCGAATGATATACGAAGTCCTTCGGCAGCGGCGTGGTATTTATATTTGTGTTGGCGAAGTCATCGTGCACTTCGTCGGAATAGTACCTTATCTCTTTTTCCATAGCCGATATGATAGTGCGCCATTATAAACGCTGTATAAAATAATTTTTTTGTAAAATGCTGATAAAAATTAGCGAAACATGTTGCTAAATAACATAAACTGTGCTATAATGTACACAGCTTTACACAAGAGGTATACAGATGGAGATCCTGAACAACATTGCCCTGCTCGCCATGAGTTTTTTTATGCTGGCGAAAGGGGCGGATTTTTTTGTTGACGGCGCGAGCGAAATTGCGGCGAAGCTGAAAATACCGCAGATTATCATAGGCCTTACGATAGTTGCCATGGGCACGAGCGCGCCCGAAGCGGCAGTTTCGATAAGCGCGGCGATAGAGGGCAACGCCTCAATTACCATAGGCAACATTGTGGGCAGCAACATACTCAATATTCTGATTATTCTTGGCATATCCGCCGCCATAACCAATCTTGCCGTGAGCAAGGATACCTCCTTTGTGGATATACCCGTGATGCTGGGCGCAACCGTGCTGCTGTTTGCGCTGGGATTTGACGGTTCGATAAACTGGATAGACGGCATAATATTCCTTTTTGTGTTCGTGCTGTACCTTGCATATCTCTTTATAATAGCGCGTAACCGCATAAACAAGCGCGAACAGCTTGCGGGAGCGCTGGAAGGCGCGCACGCGCAGAGCATGGCGGCCGAAGGCGTGCTTGCGGACTGTGCGGCGACGGCGCAGCCGACCGGGCAGACAGCCGGGGACGCCGCGGACAAGCCCGCAAAGACGGAGGAAAAAAAGGAGCACAACATATGGATGTCGCTGGCATTTACCGTGCTGGGACTGCTGATGATAGTTTTCGGCAGCAATTTTGCAGTAGATTCGGCGACGTTCATCGCTCAGACGATAGGCGTCACGGACAGATTCATAGGGCTCACCGTGGTGGCGCTGGGCACGTCGCTGCCCGAACTGTTCACGTCGGTCACCGCCGCACTGAAGAAGAACGCGGACATAGCCATAGGCAACATTGTGGGCAGCAATATATTCAACATACTGTTCATAGTGGGGCTGTCTTCGGTAATAACGACGGTGCCGTATGACGGCAAGTTCCTGATAGATGCTTCGATTGCCTTTGCCGCAGGCATAATTTTGTGGGTACCCTGCCTTGCAAAGAAGGGCATAGGCAGGATCACCGGCATTGTAATGCTTTTGGGATACGCAGCTTACTTTACCTATCTGATTCTCATGCAGTAAATATGCGCATAGCGACGCATTGGCCGCAATATATATTGCGGCCAATGCTTTTTTTATTTAAAATTTTAAAGTATAGGTTCAGCCGAACAGCCCCATGAATTCACGCAGGGCGAATGAGACGGGCACATTTTTGGGCAGAGCCATGCCGACGCCGCGCACGGGGAGATCGGGGGTTATATCGACTTCGAAGAGTTCGCCGCTCTCCAGTTCCTTTACGGCGTACTCGCGGGGGATGAGGCCAATGCCCATGCCCTTGCAGGCCAGCTTTAACATGAGCTCCCAGCCGGCGACCTCGATATCGGCCGAGAGAATGAGACCTATGGACTGCGCGAAGGACGCAAACGCACGGCGGGCGACGGTGTTGGATTCTATCATCATCAGGGGATATTCCTGCAGATCCTTCAGGGCGACCTTTTTGCCCCTGAGCGCGGCATACCGCGCCGAGGACGCCACAAACACATCGGAAAGGTGGGCTATGGTGCGTATGAAATGGATGTCCTTATCCTCCACCGGCATGTTAACAAAGCCGATATCGCACTTGTTTTCCCTGAGCTGAGCCACGGTATCGGGCGTGGTGCCCGTGATGAGTTCGACGCGCACGGCGGGATACTTTTCGTTGAACGCAACTATCTTATCGACGAGGATATTGGAAAAGATGGAGTCGGTGGCGCCTATCCTGATAACGCCCGAGGCGGTGGTTTTGAGCTCTATGAGCTTGTTTTCGGCGCCGTCCAGGAGGGCGAGGGCCTCCTCCACCTGTTTATAGATGAGTTTACCGCCCTGTGCGGAGAGTTCCATTCCCCTGTGCGTGCGGTTGAAGAGCGACGTGCCAAGCTGGTTTTCGAGCTGTTTTATCGCCAGCGAGACGGCAGGCTGGGAGATGAAGAGTTCTTCAGCCGCCCTTGTGAGGCTGCCGCACTTTGCCACCGTGTAGAATACTCTGTATAGTTCGATATTGACCATATATCGTTACCCCTGTGTGTTTTTTTAAGGCGTAAATATTTATTGGTGAGGCGTAAATATTTATTTACAATGCCGTCGGATTGATGAATGAATATGATTGAGAGCGGTAAAGCCGCAGGCGCGGCAACGGGATGCCGCCATGACGGTTTACGCAGAGATGCGAGCAGATCGCGGAGCGGGCGGAATGCCGCGAGGGAGTGTACACGGACGTACATGACCGAGCGGAACCGCAGACGCGGCAATGAGATGCGAAGTATATATGCGTAAATCACCCGTCAATCACTTGCCCACGCAAAACTTGGCAAACACCTCCCCTATAATCTCCTCGTTGGCCGTTTCGCCCGTTATTTCGCCGAGGGCCGACCAGGCGGCGTTGATATCGATGGAGATTATGTCGAGGGGAAAGACGTCTGCCGCAGCGACGGCGCTCTGCAAACTTTCGAGGGCGCGGCAGAGAGCTTCGTAGTGGCGCTGTTCGATGATATAGGCCCCGTTCAGGCTGCCCTCGCCCACGGCCTTGCGCGCCATCAGCTTTTTCAGTTGGGGTATGTTCTCGCCCGTCTTTGCGGAGATGCAGATATCGAAATGACTCGTTTGGGCGGGGGATATATCGCACTTATTGAATACTTTTATGAGGCGGGGATCGTCTTCGGCGACTTCGGGAAGGGGCGTATACGGGCCCTCGCACACGTAGATTATTATATCCGCCGACTGCACAGCCCTGCGGGCGATGGATATGCCTATGGCCTCTATTTCGTCGGCCTGCTCCCTCAGCCCGGCCGTATCGACAAGGTTATAGATGACGCCGTCTATTTCGATCGTTCCCTCCACCGCGTCGCGCGTGGTGCCGGCCACGGGGGAGACTATGGCCTTGTCGTAGCCGAGAAGGGCGTTCAAGAGGGAGGATTTACCCGCATTGGGCGCGCCGCACAGCGCGCAGGAGACGCCGTTTTTTATCTTTTTGCCGCAAGCGTAGCCGCCGGCCATGGCGCGAATATCCTCCGCCGCGGCGCGGAGCCTTGAGGAGATATCGGCAAGATCGGTGGCGGCAACGTCCTCTTCGGGATAATCGACGTCGGCCGCGAGACCTGCGAGAATTTCCTTGAGGCGGGACTGGATTTCGCGCACCCTCACCGTGAGTTTTTCGGCATAGAGCATGGCGCCGGCGCGCACTTCGGCAAGGCCGGTTGCGTTTATCATATCTATCATGCCCTCCGCCGAAGCGAGCGACAGCTTGCCGTTGAGGAAGGCGCGTTTGGTAAATTCGCCGTTGCCGGCCATGCGCGCGCCGCGCGACAGGGCGGAAGAGAGCACTGCGCGGGCTATCTGCACGCCGCCGTGGCAGTGGAACTCCACCACGTCCTCGCCCGTGAACGAGCGGGGAGCCTTAAAGTATACGCACATGCCGTAGTCGCTGAATCCATCGCACAGAATGGAGCCGGGATACATGTAGTTGGGCACGAATTCGCCCTGCGACTTTTGCGAGGGCACAAACATGCCGTGCGCTATTTCAAGCGCCTGCGGGCCGCTAACCCTTATTATTGCCACGCCGCCCGTGGCGGGAGCCGTGGATATTGCCGCTATGGTGTATTCGCTCATATTGCAACGCCCCTGTGGAATTTTGTGCCGTGCCCGGAATAATATAAATTTTGCTTATATCAGATTATAGCACACATTTTACCCGAAGGCAATAAAAACGGCGCATTGAAAGCGCCGTTTTTTTAAGTCAGTTTTTAAATTCATCGAAGGGATCTTCGGGCGGTTTGTCTGCGCCGCCGGCGGAAGAACCTTCGCCCGTCTGTCTGCCGGAGTCCGACGAGGAGGACGAGCCCAGGCCGTCGAAGGGATCGGAGGGCGCGGACGGACGGGGAGAGTTTGAACCGTAGGGATCGCCCGGGGACGGGGGCGTAGAGCCGCCGTAAGGGTTATAACCGCCGTAGGGATTGCCGCCCTGGCCGTTATAGTACTGCTGATACATTTCGTACCGCCTGCGCTGTTCGCGCATTATATAGTCGCGGTAATTCATGCCGGCGTTGTTGCGCACGGCGAACATGAGCACGCCCGTGATGGGAAAGAGCACCGCGCCGAACGAAAAGATGACGTACCTGCGGCAGGCGTATGTCTGGAAGAAGGTTATTACGGTGAGGGCGTGCACAAGCACGTATACGAGATTAACCCAGTCGAGCACGTAGATATCGAGGTAATTGAACACCCACGCAAGCCATGTGCCGGCTATGCGGCTGGAAGTTTCGTACCCGGCCACCATGACCTGCCCCGTGAGGGGATTGTTCTGATAAACGACTTCGTACATATTGCCGGCAAATATAATGCCTGCGACGATATAGTAGAAGGCGTAGCCCGCGACGAGCAGAAATTCGATTACGGCAAGCGCCAGCGAGAGCGTCTTGGCCGGTACGCCGGCGAACTTGTTCTTGCCCGAGACGACGCCGATGTAGTACGTATTGAAGAAGGGCACAAAGGACATCCACCTGTGCTTGTAGCCCTCCCTTCCCGAAATAGTCCAGAGCGCTATGGCCTGCATGACGTAGAAGACGACGAATATGGCGCCGCCCACAACCATGCTCACCCACAGAACCGTGAAGGGATCATCGGCAGAGCCGAACAGCCTGCCAAATACCATCAGATTAAAGAAATCCATAACTCATTCTCTCTATATTTTATAATGCAATTATACTGTTCTTTTATAGCAAATGCAAAACAAACGTGTGAAAATCAGGTAAAATTTTATTATCGGCGGCAAGAAAAAGGTTTAAAAGAGCAAAAACCGCCCCCCGGCCGCGCAAAAATAATCTATCAACCGAAGAGTTCGGAGCCGTAATCGACTTCCAGAAGCATGAGGCCGCGGGCGGGCATGGTCTTGCCGACGAGGGAGCGGTCGCCCGAAGAGAGCGACAGGGATATATCGCCGAGGGAGAGCGTGCCTGACGCATAGCCGAGCATAGTGCCCGCCATGGTGCGCACCATGTTGTAAAGAAAACCGCCGCCGCAGACGTAAATTTTTACGTCCTCCCCCTCCGCCGCGACATCGGCGGAATAGACGGTGCGGACGGTGGTCTTTACCTGCGAACGCGAGGCGCAATATGCCTTGAAATCGTGTTCGCCGACAAAGAGCGAGGCCGCCTCCTTTAGCCGCGCGGTATCGATTGCCCCCCTGATATGCACCGAATATCTATCCTTGAGCGGATTGCGGCGGGGGGAACAATACATGCTGTAGACATACGTCTTTTTCTTTGCCGAGCGGTTGGCGTCGAAGCCCGGGGGCGATGCCGCGGAGGAAACGACGGCCACCGATTGGGGCAGATGGCAGTTGAGCGCATCGGCGAGGCGCGCGGGGGGAATGTTTGCAAAGATATCCGCGTGGCAGACCTGCCCGGCGGCGTGGACGCCGCTGTCCGTGCGGCCGCTGGCCGTGAAGACGACCTCCTCGCCGAACGCCGCGCGGGCGGCATCGGCAAGGGCCTGCTGCACCGAATAGCCGTTGGCCTGAACCTGCCAGCCGCAGTAATCCGTGCCGTCGTAGGCGACTTTAAGGACGTACCTCATAGCATCACCACGTAGGAATATATGGCGGGGCAGATGTCGTATGCGTAGACGTTGAACAGCACCACGCCCGCGATTAGAAGGGCGGCGACGAGCGCCGCGACGGCATCGCGCCAGCCAAAGACGAGTTTTTTATACTTTGTGCGGTTGGGCGAATTGGTGTAACAGCGGGCATCCATGGCGTCGCCCAGCTCTTCGGCGCGGCGGAAGGCCGAAATCAAGAGGGGAATGAGAATGGGGATTATGGCCTTGACGCGCTTTACGAGGTTGCCCGTTTCGAAGTCCGCGCCCCTGGCCTTCTGCGCCGAGATTATGCGGTTGGTTTCGTCCATCAGAGTGGGAATGAACCTCAATGCGATGGACATTATGAGGGCGAGAGCGTGGACGGGAAATTTTATATATTTTAAGGGCTTTAACAGACTTTCGAGTCCGTCCGTCAGGCTGACGGGCGTGGTGGTGAGCGTCAGGAGCGCCGAACCGAGCACGAGGAATATCAGCCTGAACATGAGGAAGACGGCAAAGAGCACGCCTTCGAGATAGATGTGTATTATGCCCCACTCCACGAGGAGATGTTCGCCCGTGTGCAGGAAGAGATTGAGAAGGGCCGTGAATATTAGCAGAAAGAGTATGCCCTTTACAGAGCGCAGCACCGAACCGAAGGGCACGCGCGAAATGAAGACGGCCGCCACGACGAAGAGCGCGCAGAGCGCGAGGCCGTAGAACGTCTTTGCGACGAAGAGCGCGACGATGTATGCTATGAGCATGAGTATCTTGAGGCGCGGATCGAGGCTGTGCGCAAAGGACTGCGCGGGATAGTACTGGCCGAAAGTTACATCCTTAAGCACGGCGTTCACCTCCTTCGAAGGCGGCGGCTACGGCCGAGACAAAGCCCTGCGGGGTGTAATCGCAGTCGATATCAATGCCGTCCTCTTTGAGGATGCGGCAGAGCTTTGCCGTGAGAGGCACGTCCAGCCCGAGGGACAGAAGTTCGTCGTACCGCGCGAAGAGATCGTGCGGGGTGGCGCAGTCGAATATCCTGCCTTCGGATACGACGCAGGCGCGCGTGCAGTTGCAGGCGATCTCATCCATGTCGTGCGAAACGATTATGACCGTTTTGCACCACTCCGAATGAAGGGAATGGAGCAGTTCCATTATCTCCCTTTTGCCGAGGGGATCGAGGCCGGCGGCGGGCTCGTCGAGAATGAGAATCTTGGGGCGCGTGACTATGACGCCGGCTATAGCCACCCTCCTCTTTTGACCGCCGGAGAGATCGAATGGCGATTTTTCGCATATTTCGGCGGGATCGAGGCCGACGGCCCTGACCGCGGCATATACGCGCTCCTTTACCTCTTCGGGGGACAGTCCCTTATTGAAATTTTTGAGGCCGAAGGCTACGTCTTCGAACACGCTTTCGGCAAAGAGCTGGTATTCGGGATACTGAAAGACCATGCCCACGTCCGCGCGCAGGGAGAGAAAATCGCACTTTTTATCTGCAAGGTTGTACCTCCCCACCGTAAGGCGGGGCATGACGGGGGGATTTTGCCCCTTTGCGGGCTTTTTGGGCTTGTATTTTTTATTTGCCTGCGGCAGCTTGATGAGCGCGTTGAGGTGCTGGATGAGCGTTGACTTGCCGCTGCCGGTGTGGCCGATTATGCCGAAGAATTCGCCTTCGCCTATGTGCAGATCTATACCCTTGAGCGCCTGCGAGGCGAAGGGCGAACCCGCCGAATAGGTGAAGGTGAGATCGCGGATATCTATGTCCCAATCGCCGCTCTTTGCCCCTTCGTCGGGAGAGACGCGCGGCGACGAGAGTGAGGTAAGCCCGCGCGCGGCGGCACAGGCCGAGATGCTAGCCGCCAGCTCCTCCGGCCTGAGGCAGGGCGGAGTGTCTATGCCGCGGCTGCGCAGCATGTCGGCTATGCGCGTGATCTCGGGGAGGTCGAGGTTGTATGTAAGGAGGGCCTCGCCGTTTTCAAAGATGTCCTGCGGGGTGCCCTGCATGACTATTTCGCCCCTGTTCATGACTATCGTCCTTTCGGCGAGCAGAGCTTCCTCCATGAAGTGGGTGATGAGCAATATTGTCATGCCCTCCTCCCTGTTGAGTCTGCGCACCACCTCTATGACCTCGCGCCGCCCCTTGGGATCGAGCATGGCCGTCGATTCGTCCAGAATGAGTATGTCGGGGCGGATGGCAAGCACGCCGGCCACGGCTATGCGCTGCTTCTGTCCGTCCGAGAGACGGGTGGGCGTGGCATGGCGGTATTCCGACATGCCCACGGCGGCGAGGGACTGTTCTATTCTGCGGCCGATCTCCTCCCTTTCGACGCCGAGGTTTTCGGGGCCGAAGGCGACGTCGTCTTCGACGATCGAGGCGACCATCTGGTTATCGGGATTCTGAAAGACTATGCCCGTGTGGCGGCGTACTTCGAAAAGGTTCTTCTGCCCGGCGAGCTCTATGCCCCAGACGTTTATGGAGCCCTCGTCGGCTTCCAGAAGGCCGCATATGAGGCGGGCCAGAGTGGACTTGCCCGAGCCGTTGTGGCCTATGACGGACACAAATTCGCCCTTTTTCACCGAAAAAGAGACGCCGTTGACGGCGGGCGCCTGACTTTCCGGATACCAGAATTTTACGTTTTTAAAGGAGAGAGCGGTAAAATCCTCTGCCGCGGGGGTATTTTCCGCTTCGGGAAGGTTTGACATCAAATGATTCCTTAATAATGATAGATATACCAAAATTATAGCAAATTGCGCCGCCTTTAACAACAATTTATGGCGGTAAAAATGTGAAAGCGCCGTAAAATTTTTGCCCGTCGGTGACCTCCGGCCGCCGCGCGCCGTGCGGCGCGCGGCGGCGAAACGCGCCAAAATTGACTTTGCTTCGCCAGCACGGGGCGATTTTATCGTGATTTTGACGGGACGGCACAGTTTTTTTACATTTTTTTTGCCGATATAATTACAGTTTTTTGCCAATGGGTGTTGACAATTAACACAACGTGTTTTATAATTAATATGCAAAACGTATGGCGGACAGACGGCGCGGAGCTTCGCGCGCCCGTGTTTTTCGTGCCTGCGATACTTTTTTGTGGCAAAAGAATAATATTTTACAATATAAAATATCGGAGGTTTCTTGATGAAAAAACTGACTATCGACGGCAATACCGCCGCCAGCCACGTTGCGTATGCTTTTTCGGAAGTAGCCGCAATTTACCCCATCACCCCCTCCTCCCCCATGGCGGAGATTGCGGATGAATGGGCAACGGGTGGCAGAACAAACATGTGGGGACAGAAGGTAAGGATTGCCGAAATGCAGTCCGAAGGCGGCGCTGCCGGCGCCGTTCACGGCTCCCTTTCCGCAGGCGCGCTGACTACTACCTACACCGCTTCGCAGGGACTTTTACTCATGATTCCCAACATGTACAAGATTTCCGGCGAATTGCTGCCCATGGTCATGCACGTTTCGGCGCGCGCGCTCGCAGCGCACTCGCTCAACATATTCGGCGACCATTCGGACGTTATGGCCTGCCGCCAGACGGGTTTTGCCATGCTGTGCGATTCCTCCGTGCAGGAAGTTATGGATCTCGCGCTCGTAGCGCACCTTGCTACGCTCAAATCGAGAGTGCCCTTCATCAACTTCTTTGACGGCTTCCGCACCTCCCACGAAGTTGCAAAGATAGACGTGTGGGACGAAGCCGACGACTATGCCGAAATACGCGCCATCTGCGACGAAGTCGGCCTTGCCGAGGACGTTAAGGACTTCAAGAGCCGCTCGCTCAACCCCGAACATCCCATCCAGAAGGGCACGGCGCAGAACGGCGACACGTACTTCCAGAACAGGGAGACGGCAAACAGCTACTATCAGGCAGCTCCCGCAATCGTTCAGAAGATGATGGACGTCGTATCCGCAAAGTGCGGCAGAAAGTACCACCTCTTCGACTATGTGGGCGCGCCCGACGCAGAGGAAGTTATCGTATGCATGGGCTCCGCCTGCGAGACTATAGAAGAATCCATAAACAAGCTCAACGCCATGGGCAAGAAGTACGGCCTCATAAAGGTAAGGCTGTACCGCCCCTTCGTTGCGGACGCCTTTGTTGCGGCCATTCCCAAGAGCTGCAAAAAGCTGGCCGTGCTCGACAGGACGAAGGAACCCGGATCGCTCGGCGAACCCTTATACCTCGACGTATGCTCCTCGCTGCTTGAAAAGGGCGTTGGCGGCATAAAGGTCATAGGCGGACGCTACGGCTTAGGCTCCAAGGAATTTACGCCTTCGATGGTGCTTGCGGTATACAAGAACCTTGAGCAAAAGGAACCCAAGAACCACTTTACCATCGGCATTTACGAGGACGTTACCAACTCCTCCCTCGACTTCTCCGAAAAATTCGACGCCGCGCCCGCAGGCTCCACCTCGTGCAAGTTCTACGGCCTCGGCTCGGACGGCACCGTAGGCGCAAACAAGAACTCCATCAAGATAATAGGCGACCACACGGACAAGCACGCCCAGGCATACTTCTTCTATGATTCCAAGAAGTCGGGCGGCATAACCGTTTCCCACCTCCGCTTCGGCGACACGCCCATACAGAGCGAATACCTCATCGACTCCGCAGACTTCGTGCAGTGCTCCAACCCTTCATATGTAACCCGTTACGATATGACGAGCGACATTAAGGAGGGCGGCACGCTGCTCATCAATACCGACGCAACGACGGTTGAAAAGCTGGAAGAGTTCCTGCCCGCAAAGGTAAAGCAGGACATCGCCAAAAAGCACATCAACCTCTATGTGATCGACGCCATCCACATCGCGGGCAAACTGGGACTCAAGGGCAGGACGAACACCATACTCCAGTCGGCGTTCTTCCGCGTAAATCCCCAGATAATGCCCTATGACAAGGCCGTTGAATACATGAAGTACATGGCCAAGAAGTCCTTCGGCAGAAAGGGCGATGCAGTCGTTCAGATGAACTACAACGCCATCGATTCCGCCGCAGGCGACAACCTCATAAAGATAGACGTTCCCGCAGCGTGGGCAAACGCCACGACGGGCGCGGCAATGGTTGAAGGCCATGCCGATAAATATTATCAGGAAATCATCAAGCCCATCCTCTACCTTCAGGGCGACAGCCTGAAGTCTTCGCAGTTCAATGCGGACGGCCACGTTCCCACCGGCACTACGAAGTTTGAAAAGCGCGGCGTTGCCGTTACCGTTCCCTCCATCGACCTCGACAAGTGCATACAGTGCGGCACCTGCTCGTTTGTGTGCCCCCATGCCTGCCTGAGGCCCGCCCTCGTAAAAGAGGGTGCCGAAAAGCCCGCAACGCTCCTCACCAAAAAGGCCATCGGCCTGCCCGGATACGAATACAGGATGCAGGTATCGCCCCTCGACTGCATGGGCTGCGGCGTATGCGCCACCGTCTGCCCCGTAAAGGACGGCGGAGCCATAAAGATGATACCTTTGGCAGATTCGCTCGAACTCGGCGAAGAACAGAACTGGGATTATGCGGTTGAGCTTCCCGCGGCAGATACTTCCAAATTCAAGAAGGAGACCGTGAAGGGCTGCCAGTTCTGCACGCCTCTCTTTGAGTTCTCCGGCGCCTGCGCGGGCTGCGGCGAAACGCCCTATGTTAAGGTAATCACCCAGCTCTTCGGCGAGGACATGATCATAGCCAACGCAACGGGCTGCTCTTCGATATACGGCGGCTCCTCCCCCACATGCCCTTACACTACCAACAAGAACGGCCACGGCCCCGCATGGGCAAACTCCCTGTTTGAAGACAACGCCGAATTCGGCTACGGCATAGGCATCGCCTACGAGACGAGGAGAAACGCCGTTAAGGGCAAGATTGAAAAACTTGCGGAGATGAACGAAGAATGCAAGCCCGCGTGCGAAGCATGGCTGGCAGCGTTCAACAACAGGGAAGAGAGCAAGAAGGCTTCGGCCGAGCTTGTCAAAGTTCTTGAAACGTGCAAGAAGTGTGCAGAGTGCGCACCCGTCATCGACGAAATACTTGCCGCAAAGGACTGCCTTGCAAAGAAATCCATATGGATCTTCGGCGGCGACGGCTGGGCATACGACATCGGTTACGGCGGACTTGACCACGTGCTTGCCTCCGGCGAGGATGTAAACATCCTCGTACTCGATACCGAAGTTTACTCCAACACGGGCGGCCAGGCTTCCAAGTCCACCAACATCGGCGCCGTAGCAAAATTCGCTTCCGCCGGCAAGAGGGTTAAGAAGAAGGATCTGG
>CALVLX010000010.1 GCA_944341195.1 uncultured Clostridia bacterium | reverse complement strand
TCACGAAAAGTCGCAGTCGCCCTAAGACAAGACTTTGTGAGTAAAATAAACAACGTTGCAAGGGGAATTCACTTCCCCGCAGCAGCCCCAAATGGCGCATACCTGCGGCTCACCGAGGTGAATTTGCGCGATTAAATAAAAGAGTGCAAACATAGAATCGCGCAAAGAGGAGCAGAGCTCCTCAAAATCACGAAAAGTCGCAGTCGTCGCCAGACAAGACTTTGTGAGTAAATTTTATAGGAGAATACACATATGGAAAAGAAAGAACAGCTCTACGAAGGCAAGGCAAAAAAGGTCTATGCCACCGAAAATCCCGATTACGTCATCGTGTCCTACAAAGACGACGCAACGGCATTCAACGGCCTTAAAAAGGGCACCATCGTCGGCAAGGGCGTCATCAACAACAAGATGACGAACATGATGATGAAGATGCTCGAAAAGAAGGGCGTCCCCACTCATTTGGTCGAGGAAATAGACGACCGCAACACCATCGTAAAAAAGGTGGAGATAGTTCCCATCGAAGTAATAATCAGGAATGTGGCCGCCGGCAGCTTTTCCAAGAGATACGGCGTGCCCGAAGGCACCGCGTTCGAGTCGCCCACGATTGAATTTTCCTATAAGAACGATGATCTCGGCGATCCCCTGATCAACGATTATCACGCGCTCGCATTGAAGCTCGCCAATCCCGACGAGATCGAGACGATAAAGAATATGGCCTTTGCCGTCAACGATATAATGAAGGAGTTCTTCAAACACCTCAACATCGACCTCATCGACTTCAAACTTGAATTCGGCCGCTTCCACGGTCAGATAGTTCTTGCCGACGAGATCTCGCCCGATACATGCCGCTTCTGGGAGGCCGGCACGTGGGATACCACAAAGCACACCTCGCTCGATAAGGACAGATTCCGCCGCGATCTCGGCGGCGTTGAGGACGCTTACAAGGAAATCTTCAAGCGCCTCACCGAAGGAGAGTAAGTTTAATGGGCGGTTTTTTCGGTTCGGTCAAGAGGACGGATGCCCTGTTCGATGTGTTCATCGGCACCGACTATCATTCCCATCTCGGCACAAAGCGCGGAGGCATAGCGGCGTATGATCCCGTAATCGGCCTTCAGCGCGAAATTCACAACATCGAAAACGCTCCCTTCAGAACAAAGTTCGAGCGCACACTTTCGGAAATGCGCGGCAACGCCGCCATAGGCTGCATTTCGGATACCGATCCGCAGCCCCTTCTGATGGTCTCAAAACTTGGCAAGTATGCTATATGCACCATAGGCATAGTCAACAATGCCGAAGCGCTCATGAAGACGGTGCTCGCCCGCGGCGGCTACTTCGACGCCATGACGGGCAGCAAGGTCAACTCCAACGAGCTCATAGCCGCGCTCATAAACACAAAGGATGACTATGTGGAGGGCATACGCTACGCGCAGGACGTCATCGAAGGCACGGCATCCATTCTTCTTCTCACCGACCGCGGCACGCTCATAGCCGCGCGCGACAAGCTGGGCAGGCTGCCCGTCCTCATAGGCAAGAGCAACGAAGGCTTCTGCGTCTCGTTTGAAAGTTTTGCCTATAAAAAACTCGGCTATGTGGACTATAAGGAGCTGGGCGCGGGAGAGATCGCGGAAATTTCCGCCGACTGCGTGACGCAGCTCTCTCCGCCGCACAAAGAGATGCGCATATGTGCATTTCTGTGGACTTATTACGGCTATCCCACGTCCTCGTATGAGGGCGTCAACGTCGAAGTCATGCGCACGCGCAACGGCGAGATACTTGCCAGAAACGACAGCGCATTCCACGATTCCTACGATATAGATTACGTGGGCGGCGTACCCGATTCCGGCACGCCCCACGCCATAGGTTATGCAAATGCGTGCAAAGTGCCCTTTGCGCGCCCCTACATAAAATATACTCCCACATGGGCGCGCTCGTTCATGCCCGTCAATCAGGCCGACAGAAACAGGGTGGCAAAGATGAAACTCATACCCGTTCACGAACTGATAGACGGCAAGCGCCTTCTTCTCGTCGATGACTCCATAGTCCGCGGAACGCAGCTCCGCGAGACGGTTGAGTTCCTGTATTCGCACGGGGCAAAGGCCGTGCATATGCGTTCGGCCTGCCCTCCCATAATGTACGGATGCAAATACCTCAATTTCTCGCGCTCGTCGGGCGACATGGATCTCATCACCCGCCGCACAATGGCCGAACTCGAAGGTGACGAGGCCATAAACCATCTCGAAGAATACTGTTCTTCGGATACTCCCCGCGGCAGGGCGATGCGCACTTCTATATGCAAAAAGTTCGGCTTCGAATCCCTTGAGTTCCAGTCTCTCGAGGGCTTGATAGAGGCCATCGGAATAGAGCCCTGCAAGTTGTGTACGTATTGCTGGACGGGCAGGGAATAAATTATCTTCCGCGGCGGACTTTGCCGTAAGGGCGTCCGTCTGCCGGCAGAGCGTACAACTCTTATTTTAACAATTTCTCTGTATGGACGAAATTCAATCGGAAATTCACGAAGAATGCGGCGTGTTCGGGGTTTACTCCCAGGAAAACCGCAACGTCGCTCTCACCGCCTATTACGGTCTGTATGCGCTTCAGCACCGCGGCCAGGAGAGTGCGGGCATAGCCGTTGCCTATGCCGACAAGATAGAATATCACAAGGGAATGGGGCTCGTCCCCGAAGTGTTTGCCGGCGGTAATCTCGAAAAATTGCCCGAAGGCGACATGGCGATAGGTCACGTGCGCTATTCTACAACGGGCGCCAGCCAGCTATTGAATGCGCAGCCCGTCGTATTTACGGGCAAGTGCGGAAAGATGGCGCTGGCGCACAACGGCAACCTCGTCAACACTGCGCAGCTTCGCAGCGAAATGATAGCGCGGAACGCCGTCTTTCAGACTACCATCGATTCGGAGGTAATGGCGGTCGTAATCAATGCGCTGTCGGACGGGGATATCTTGAACGGAGTTATGAGGGCGTGCCCCCTTTTCAAGGGCTCCTATGCGCTGGTCATAATGACTACGGATAAACTCATTGCCGTCCGCGATCCGTTCGGTATGCGTCCGCTCTGTCTGGGAACTCTGGAAGACGACTACGTTGTCGCAAGCGAATCATGCGCGCTCGATGCGGTCGGGGCGGCCTTTCTCCGCGATGTAAAACCCGGGGAGATAGTCGTCATCGATGCTCACGGCCTGCGCTCGTATATGATGGAAAATGTGCCCGGCAGCAGGATGTGTATCTTTGAGTACGTCTACTTTGCGCGCCACGATTCTGTCATCGACGGTTGCAGCGTCTACGAATCGCGCCGCAAGGCGGGCGAGCTGCTCGCAAGATATTATCCTGCCGATGCCGACCTCGTCGCCGGTGTGCCCGATTCGGCAAACGTCGCCGCCCGCGGCTATGCGGACGAGAGCGGCATACCCTTCGTGGAGGCGCTCGCCAAAAACAGGTACGTCGGCCGCACGTTCATTCAGCCCGATCAGAGCCAGCGCGAAAATTCCCTTGCCGTCAAACTCAACGCCATACGCGCAAATATCCGCGGCAAGAGGGTGGTCATCGTCGATGACTCCATCGTGCGCGGCACCACCATGCGCAAGATAATAAAGATGCTGCGCACGGCCGGGGCAAGGGAAGTGCACATAAGGATATGTTCGCCCGTCGTAAGGTATCCGTGCTACTTCGGCATCGATATACAGACGAGCACACAGCTGATAGGCGCCGGCAGAAGCGAGGACGAAATTTGCGCAAGCCTCGGAGCAGACAGCGTCAGGTATCTCTCCGAAGAGCACCTTCTGAAGGCATGTTCAAAGGTCAGGGGCGGGTTCTGCCTCGGCTGTTTCAACGGCGAATATCCCTATCCCCGGGCGGATGCAAACGGCGGCAAACTAAAATTCGAATAAGAAAAAATACATCAAGTCAATAAATTTTCAGGAGATATAAAATGGCAATATCTTATAAAGACAGCGGCGTAGACGTAGAGAGAGGCTACGAAGCCGTAAGGCTCATGCGCGAACACGTTCAGTCCACGTATACACAGGGCGTCCTCGGCGACATAGGTTCTTTCGGCGGATTTTTTGCCCTCTCAAAGGGATATAAGGAACCCGTTCTCGTTGCGGGCACCGACGGCGTTGGCACAAAACTCAAGTACGCGTTCATCGCGGATAAACACGATACCATAGGCATAGACGCCGTGGCCATGTGCGTAAACGATATAGTCTGCCAGGGTGCAAAACCGCTGTTTTTCCTCGATTATTTTGCCACGGGCAAGCTGTCGCCCGAAGTCGTCGCCACAGTCGTTTCGGGCGTGGCCGAAGGCTGCCGCCAGAGCGGCGCGGCTCTCATCGGCGGCGAAACTGCCGAAATGCCCGGATTCTACGCCGAAGGCGAATACGATATCGCCGGATTCGCCGTGGGCATCGTCGATAAAAAGAAGGTCATCAACGGCAAAAACATCAAATCCGGGGATGTGCTCATCGGCATAAAGTCGAGCGGCGTGCATTCAAACGGATATTCCCTCGTCAGAAAGCTGTGGGGCGAAGACAGGGAGACGCTCGAAAAGTATGACGAAGAACTCGGCGCAAAGCCCATCGACGTCCTCCTTACGCCCACAAAAATATATGTCAATTCCATCCTCGCCCTGATAGAAAAGGTAAAAGTAAAGGGCATTGCCCACATCACGGGCGGCGGATTTATCGAAAATATTCCCCGCATCTTCCCCGAAGGAATCGGCTGCAGGATAGATACAAAGTCATACGAAGTTCCCGCCGTGTTCACAATCATGCAGAAGAGGGCGGGCATAAAGAAGGAACAGGCCTACAACACGTTCAATATGGGCATAGGCATGGTAGTCTGCGTCGCAAAAAAGGACGTGGAAGCTGCGATAGCCCAGCTCGAAAGCACGGGCGAAGAGTGCGTTATCATAGGTAAGACTTGTAAGGGAAGCGGAGTAAAACTGGTATGACAAAGCGCATAGCGGTGTTTGCAAGCGGCGGCGGCACAGATTTTCAGTCGGTTATCGACGCCAACGAGCGGGAACATTTCTGCGAGATAGCCTGCCTCATAGCCTCAAAGGAGGGCATCGGCGCGATAGAACGCGCAAAAAATCACGGAATTCCTTACGCCGTGTATGCAAAAAAGGACTTTGCCGATATCGGCGAACTGTATAAAAAACTTACGCGCCACATGAACATGCTCGGCATCGACTACATCGTCCTTGCCGGCTGGCTCAAAATAATTCCCGAAAGTTTTATAAAGACGTTTGAAGACAGGATAATCAACATCCATCCTTCGCTCATCCCCGCATTTTGCGGCAGCGGATATTACGGGCTCAAAGTTCACGGCGCCGTCATCGATTACGGCGCAAAAATATCGGGCTGCACCGTGCACTTTGTAAACGAAGTGCCGGACGGCGGCGCCATAATTGCACAGCGCGCGGTCGAGGTAAAGCCTGACGACTCTCCCGAAACGCTGCAGGCGCGCATACTCGAAGAGGAACATCGTCTCCTTCCGTACTGCGTAAAACAGCTCTGTCTGGGCAACGTGGTCAAAGAGGGCAGAAAGGTATCAATAAAATAAGAGAGGTGTACACAAAATGGAAATGAAAAAGAGGGCGCTCGTCAGCGTATCCGATAAGAGCGGCGTTGTGGATTTCTGCAAGGGACTTGCAGAGTGCGGCTTTGAAATTATCTCAACGGGCGGAACGGCAAAGGCGTTAAAGGATGCCGGGCTCAAGGTAATAGGCATATCCGAAATTACGGGTTTTCCCGAATGTCTCGACGGCAGAGTAAAGACTCTCCATCCCAACGTTCATGCCGGGCTTTTGGCCATGCGTTCCAATCCCGAGCACATGAAGCAGCTCGATGAACTCGGCATAAACACCATAGATATCGTCTGCGTCAATCTCTATCCCTTCAAGGCCACTCTCGCCAAGGGGGCGGATTTTGCCGAATGCATCGAAAATATCGATATCGGCGGCCCCACAATGATAAGGGCGGCGGCCAAGAACTATCAGGATGTCGCCGTCATCGTCGATCCTAGAGATTACGGCAAAGTGCTCTCCGAACTCAAGGCGGGCGGCGTCACGCTCGAGACAAAAAAATACCTTCAGTACAAGGTGTTTGCTCACACGGCCGTATACGACAGCCTCATTTCCAATTACCTCGCCGCGCAGCTGGGCATAACCTTCCCCGAAAGCGTAACTTTCGCCTACGAAAAGGCACAGGAAATGCGCTACGGCGAAAATCCCCAGCAGCAGGCAGTCTTCTATAACGAAGAATTTATCCGTCCCGGTTCGCTGTCCTCCGCAAAGCAGCTCTGGGGCAAGGAACTCTCATATAACAACATCAACGACGCCAACGGCGCTCTCGAACTTTTAAAGGAATTCGGCTCAACGCCCGCCGTAGTCGCCTGCAAGCACGCCAATCCCTGCGGAGTCGGCACCGGCGACAGCATATACGAAGCGTATATGCGCGCCTATATGTCCGATCCAGTATCAGTATTCGGCGGCATTCTCGCCATAAACGGCGAAGTTGACGGCGCCACCGCGGCGGAAATCAATAAAATTTTCATTGAAATAGTCATGGCTCCCTCCTATTCGGAGGAAGCGTTGAAGATACTGGAAGGCAAAAAGAATATCCGCCTTCTTCAGATAGACGATATCTCGGCACCCCGTGCCGCCGACGCATACGACATGAAAAAGGTATACGGCGGTCTGCTCGTGCAGCAGTACGACAACACCCTCATCCGCAACGAGGACATGTCCCTGTTTACCAAAAAGGCGGAAGTGGAGGAAAAGGTGCTCTCGTCAGGCAAGACGCGCACGGTATACGGCAACGGCGTCGTCACCGACCGCGCTCCCACCCCCGACGAAGTCGAAGCGCTCATGTTCGCATGGCGCGTAGTCAAGCACACCAAGTCCAACGCCATAGTCATAGGCAAAAAGGGGCGCACCACGGGCATAGGCATGGGGCAGACCAACCGCATCTGGGCGGCGCAGCAGGCCATAGCCCACGCCGGCGGCGAGGCCGCGGGTTCAGTAATGGCCTCCGATGCCTTCTTTCCCTTCCCCGACTGCGTGGAAGAGTGCGTCAAGGCGGGTATAACCGCGATAATCCAGCCGGGCGGCTCCATTCAGGACAAGGCATCCGTCGATGCCTGCAACGCTGCCGGCATAGCCATGGTATTCGTGGGCGACAGGCACTTCAAACACTGATCGCTCCTCAATTGCTCATATTTAATCAATCAATTTAAAAGGTCGCAAAATGAACGTACTCGTAATAGGCAACGGGGGAAGGGAACACGCCATTCTCCTCGCACTTAAAAAAAGTCCCAAGGTGGATAAGCTCTACTGCATGAAGGGCAACGCCGGCACGGCGCAGATAGCGCAGAACGTCGATGTGGACTATATGGACGCACAGGCGGTAAAGCAATTTGCGCTCGCCCATCCGGAGATAGATTATTATGTTGTAACTCCCGATGATCCGCTCGCCATAGGCATTGTGGACGTGCTCGAAGGCATAGGCAAACGCTGTTTCGGCCCCACAAAGGCCGCGGCGGAGATAGAGGCCAGCAAGGCCTTTGCCAAGGAACTGATGAAAAAATACAATATTCCCACGGCAAAGAGCGCCACCTTCGATAATTACGGCGACGCCCTGGAGTACGTCCGCTCGCAGGGCGCCCCCATTGTCTTAAAGGCCGACGGCCTCGCGCTGGGCAAGGGCGTGCTAATTTGCAAGACCTTAAAGGAGGCCGAAGAGGGCTTAAAGGAGATAATGCTCGACAGAGCCTTCGGCAGAGCCGGCGACAAGATAGTCATAGAAGAGTGTATGCGCGGCCTTAAATACGAGCCGGGAGAAGAGGTCTCCGTCCTTGCCTTTACGGACGGAAAGACAATCGTCCCCATGATAACTTCGTGCGACCACAAGCGCGCAAACGACGGCGACGAAGGACTCAACACCGGCGGCATGGGCACGTTCTCACCCTGCCCCTTCTGGAGCAGGGAACTCTCCGAAGAGGTGCTCAACAAGATAATGATACCCACCGTGAATGCGATGAACGCCGAGGGCAGAACTTTTAAAGGCTGTCTCTATTTCGGGCTCATGCGCACTCCCGACGGCATGAAGGTCGTCGAATACAATTCGCGCTTCGGCGATCCCGAAACCCAGGTCGTTCTGCCCATGCTCAAGACAGACCTCATGGAAATCTTTGAAGCCGTCACCGACGGCAGACTTTCGGATATTCATATCGAATGGGAGGAGGGCGCCTGCGTGTGCGTCGTCCTTGCCAGCGGCGGCTATCCCGTGTCCTACCGCAAGGGCGAGGAGATAACCATAGGCGACGTGGGCGACTGCACGGTGATACACGCCGGCACGGCAATAAAGAACGGCAAACTCGTAACCAACGGCGGCAGGGTGCTCGGCGTGGTTGCCAGGGGCGCAGACGTGGACGAAGCGCGCGCCAAGGCGTATGCCGCGGTTAAAAACATAAGCTGGAACGGTATGCACTACCGCACGGATATAGGCGTCAAGTACAGAGAGGGCTAAGATGATTTACAGGATATTTGTAGAAAAAAAGGACAATTTACAAGCTAAAAAGGTAAGGGAGGAGATTAAAAATCTTCTCAAGATAGATGTGGAGGACGTCCGCAAACTGCTCCGCTACGACGTTGCCGAAATAACCGAAGAGGAGTTCGAAGAGGCCGTTCCAACGGTATTTTCCGAACCTCCCGTGGACAATGTGTACAGGGAGGAGGTGCAGTTCGGCGACGATTACAAAGTTTTCGCCGTCGCATACCTCACGGGGCAGTACGATCAGCGTGCGGACAGCGCCGCCCAGTGCGTCCAGCTGCTCACGCAAAAGGAGCGCCCCCTCATCAAGTGCGCAAACGTCTATGCCGTCAAGGGCGTGGACGACGAACAGCTCGGCCGCATCAAAAAACACCTTATCAATCCCGTGGAGAGCGAGGAAGTTTCGCTCGAAAAACCCTCAACGCTCGGCTACACGGCCGTTCTTCCCCCCGACGTCAAACCTGTGGAGGGGTTTACGGGCATGAGCGACGCCGAGGTGGCGCAATACCATGCAAAAATGGGATTCGCCATGTCGGTTGCCGACCTGATGTTTGTCCGCGACTATTTTAAAAACACCGAAAGGCGCGATCCCACTGAAACGGAAGTCAAGGTAATCGATACCTACTGGTCGGATCACTGCCGCCATACAACTTTCGCCACGCGCATCGAAGAGATAGAGGTGCGCTCGGATAATCCCCGCATAAACGAGGCGTTAAAGCTCTACCGCAATCTCTTCAAAGAGCTGTACGCCGGCAGGGAGGATAAATATCCCTGCCTCATGGATATAGCCACCATAGCCGCCAAAAAACTCAAAAAGGACGGCCTTTTAGATAATCTTGACGAATCGGACGAGATCAACGCCTGCTCTATCAAGATAAATGCAACGCTGGACGGTCAGAAGAGGGAATACACCGTCATGTTCAAAAACGAGACGCACAACCATCCCACCGAAATCGAACCTTTCGGCGGCGCGGCCACCTGTCTCGGCGGTGCAATACGCGATCCGCTCTCCGGCAGAACGTATGTGCTGCAGTCCATGCGCGTCACGGGCGCGGCCGATCCCAACGAACCTATAGAAAAGACGCTGCACGGCAAACTTCCCCAGCGCGTCATAACTACGACCGCCGCCGCGGGATTCTCCTCCTACGGTAACCAGATAGGTCTCGCCACCGGGCAGGTAGACGAAGTTTACCACCCCGGCTACAAGGCAAAGAGGCTGGAAACGGGCTTCGTCGTCGGCGGTGCCACGTCGGATATGATATACCGCGCCAAACCCCGGGCGGGCGACGTGGTTATACTCCTCGGCGGCGAGACGGGGCGCGACGGCTGCGGCGGCGCCACGGGCTCTTCCAAGGCGCACGATGAAAAATCCGTTCAGACGTGCGGCGCGGAGGTGCAGAAGGGCAATGCCCTCACGGAAAGAAAGCTGCAGAGGCTCTTCCTCAACAAGGATGTCACCCGTCTCATCAAAAAATGCAACGACTTCGGCGCCGGCGGCGTATCCGTAGCAATAGGCGAACTGGCCGATGGCCTCGTAATCGATCTCGACACCGTGCCTAAAAAGTACGAAGGCCTTTCCGGCACCGAGCTGGCCATCTCCGAATCCCAGGAGAGGATGGCCGTAGTCGTGGCGTCGTCGGATGTCGATAAGTTCATCGCCTTCGCCGCACAGGAAAATCTCACCGCCACGCCCGTCGCCACCGTTACGGACGACAGGCGCATGAAGATGTATCACCGCGGCAGGGCTATCGTGGATATCTCGCGCGATTTCCTCGATACAAACGGCGTCAAGCAGATCACCGGGGCTATAATAGAGGACAACAAGACCAAATTCTTCGCTTCCCCCAAGGGCGAAGTCGATTTCAAAAAGTATATGGCGCGCACCCTCTCTGGACTCAATGTCTGCTCCAAAAAGGGGCTTGCCGAAATGTTCGATTCAACCATAGGCGCGCGCTCCGTTTACATGCCCTTCGGCGGCAAGTACCAGCTCACCCCCGTCATTGCCATGGCGGCAAAGGTGGTGGGAGGGGAGACGGATGACTGCACCGTCTCGGCATACGGTTTCAATCCGCAGCTCATGTCGTCGTCACCCTTCACGGGCGCCATATATTCCATAGTCGCTTCGGTCGCCAAGGTCGTGGCGGCAGGCGCCGACTATAAGGATATCCGCCTCACCCTGCAGGAATTCTTTATGCGCCTCAGGGAGGATAAAAAGCGCTGGGGCGTTCCCCTTTCGGCTCTGCTCGGCGCGCTGTATGCGCAGATCAATCTCGGCCTCGGCGCCATAGGCGGAAAGGATTCGATGAGCGGATCGTTTGAAGATATCGATGTTCCGCCCACGCTCATTTCCTTTGCGCTTGCTCCGGCAAAGGCCTCCCGCCTCATAACAAACGTCGTTGAAAACGATTACACAAAACTCTACCTTCTCCCCATGAAGAAGGATAAGTACAGCGTGCCCGATTTTGAATATCTCAAAAAACTCTACGCCGCCGTACACAAAAACATCCTCAACGGCAACGTTACAATGGCTACCGTCGTCGAAAAGGGCGGCCCTGCGGCGGCCGTGGCCAAGAGCTGCTTCGGCAACGGCTTCGGCTTCGACTTCGACTGCCCTGCCGAAAAACTCTTCACCGAAAGCTACGGCGATATAATCGTCGCCTGCAAGGATGTATACGCGTTCAAGGGGCTTGAAGTATGCCTTCTCGGCAAGCCCTCCACCGAACGCTTCTTCACCTGCCGCGGTCAGAAGGTCTGGGCGGAGGATGCCCTCGCCAGCTACACGGGCACGCTGGACGGCGTGTTCCCCGCAACGGCAAAGGCGACGGGATACATCCCCGACTGCGACTACTCCGACGGCAAAAAATATTATAACATCTCCACAAAGATTGCAAAGCCGCGCGTATTCATTCCCGCCTTCCCCGGAACGAACTGCGAACTCGATACCGCTCGCGCGTTCAGCCTCGCGGGCGCCGATCCCCGTATTCTCGTAATCAGGAACCGTTCGCCCAAGGATATCGAAGAGAGCGTGCAGGCCATAATCAAAGCCATAGACGAGAGTAACATTATCGCCTTCCCCGGCGGTTTCTCGGGCGGCGACGAGCCCGACGGCTCGGGTAAGTTCATCGCAACTACCTTCCGCAATCCGGCAGTGGCGGAGAGCGTCATCAATCTCCTGAACAAGCGCGACGGCCTCATTCTGGGCATATGCAACGGCTTCCAGGCCCTCATCAAACTCGGCCTCGTGCCCTACGGCGAAGTGCGCCCGCTTGCCGAAGGTTCGCCCACGCTCACATACAACAACATCACCCGCCACGTGTCAACCATGGTCAACATCAGGGTTGCCTCCAATTTAAGCCCCTGGCTTTCGGCATGTAAGGTCGGCGAGGTGTACACAGTTCCCGTCTCTCACGGCGAAGGAAAGGTTGTAGCTCCCTTTGCCGAACTCGAAAAGATGCGCGCAAACGGCCAGATTGCCACACAGTACGTCGATCTCGAAGGCCGTCCCACAATGGTCAGTCCCTACAATCCCAACGGCAGCATGTGGGGCATAGAGGGCATCACCTCCCCCGACGGCAGAGTGTTCGGCAAGATGGGACACTCGGAGCGCATAGGCAAAAATCTCTATAAAAACGTCGCAGGCAACTACGACATGAAGATTTTTGAAAGCGGCGTCAGATACTTCAAATAATCTTCAATAATCGTAAATACAACCGCAGGTTGGGTAAAAAACAACCTGCGGTTGTGCGTTTAAACCGTTGGTATATGGTATTTTCCTGTCTTGTGCGGTAAAATAAAATCACAAAATTCAGAGCGGCCGCCGCGCGGCCGTCCGCATAAACGGAGGTTTAAAATGAATACATTGGGACAAAGAATTTCATATTACCGTAAAAAGGCGGGATTGACGCAGGAGGGGCTGGCCGAAAAATGTTCGGTAACTCCCCAGGCCGTATCAAAATGGGAAAACGATATAAGCGCCCCGGATATCTCTGCGTTGCCCCTTCTTGCCTCTCTCTTCAATATCTCGTGCGACGAACTGCTCGGCGTGCCTAGGGACGCGGTTCAATCCGTGCCGGCCGAACTCGTCGATGTCTCGCGCAGCATACTCAAAATAAGGGCGCTTTCGGGCGACGGTGACAAAGTAAACGTCAGTCTTCCCCTTGCCGTCGCCGAAACTCTCCTTTCCGTTCCCGGCTTAAATATCGGCGGCGACGCACTCAAAAATATCGATCTTCATAAGATCATCGAACTGGCCAGAAGCGGCGTAGTAGGCAAACTTGTCGATATTACTTCGTCGGACGGCGACATTGTGGAGATCTGGGTGGAATGAAGATAGTTATAAGAGAGGGCGGCAAGGCAAAATTCTCTTTCGCCGTCCCCGGTTTTATCGGCGCGCGTGTGCTCGGGCGCCTTCTGTTTAAGGGCAATTGTCGCGGCCGCGCGGCGCTCAAAGGCGTATTGTCGGATCTCAAAAAGTTTAAAAAGTTATATCCCGGCTTTGAACTCGTTTCGGCGGAGGACGCCGCCGGCGACGGAGTGTCGATATTTTTGTAGGTTGCGGAGAGCAAACTCCGCCCCGTCGTTTAATCTTTGCCGCCGTATTTTAAAAATTACCCGTTACTGTTGTCGAAGAAGGTTGCAAACTAGGCATAAATACAGCATTTTTGCGCAATTTCCTTTACAAATACAATATTTAGTGGTATAATAATTTAAAAATACGAGGGGAAGGATAAAACATGAAATGTTTGTACTGCGGCTGTGAAGACAGCAAGGTTATAGACAGTCGTTCTGCGGACGAAGGCAGAACAATCCGTCGCAGAAGGGAGTGTGTGCGCTGCGGCAAGAGGTTCACCACCTATGAAACCATAGAGGATACTCCCGTGCTTGTCGTAAAGTCCAACGGCACAAGGCAGGCCTTCGATGCCGGCAAGATCAAAAACGGCATTGTCAAGGCTTGCGAAAAGCGCCCCGTCTCCATGAATGACATCGATCAGCTTGTGGACAGCATAACAAAGCGCGTCTATAATTCCATGGAACAGGAGATCTCTTCAAAGGCGATAGGCGAAATGGTCATGGATGAACTCAAAAACCTCGATGAAGTCGCCTATGTACGCTATGCCAGCGTCTACCGCTCATTCAAGGACATCTCGTCCTTCATGGCCGAACTCCAGAGCCTTATGGATAGTAAAAAGTAATTTTTTGAGTATTCTCCGCGCCGTGTCGCCACAGGCGCAAAAATATTATTTTTAAAAAGGCAGTTTCGGCTGCCTTCAATTTTTACCGGTATGTCTGCAAATACAAAGCGCGTGTCCGTCGGCGGCGTCGTTGTCGGCGGGGGTGAGAGCGTAAAAATTCAATCGATGTGCACAACCAAGACGGCTGACGTGCAGTCCACCGTCGGTCAGATACTGTCCCTCGAAGAGGCGGGCTGCGATATAATCCGCGTCTCCGTGCTCGATGAAGCCGATGCCGCCGCGATAAGGGCAATAAGGGATGCCATACACATTCCACTCGTCGCCGATATACATTTTTCCTATAAACTCGCCATAGCCGCCATAGAAAACGGCTGCGACAAAGTGCGCATCAATCCAGGCAACATAGGCGGCGAGGCGCAGATAAAAGCCGTGGCCGACTGCATAAAGGCCCACCGCATCGCCGTGCGCGTAGGCGCAAACACGGGCAGCGTGGAAAAACGCTATCTCGAAAAATACGGCAAAAACGAGCATTCCCTCGTAGAGAGCGCCCTTCACAATGTGCGCATACTCGAAAGGGAGGGAGTGGAAGATATAGTCATCTCTGTAAAGGCCTCGTCGGTGCCCCTCACAGTTGCCGCCTACACGCTGCTGTCCCAAAAGTGCAGTTATCCGCTGCATATCGGCGTCACCGAGGCGGGAACGGAGCGGATGGCTATAGTCAAATCGTCGGCGGCGCTTGGTGCGCTCCTCTTAAACGGCATAGGCGATACAATGCGCGTCTCCATAACCGATGATCCCGTAAAGGAGGTATACGCCGCGCGCGACATTCTCCGCGCCGTCGGGCTGGATAACAACTTTGTCAACGTCATATCCTGCCCCACCTGCGGCAGATGCATGTGGAATTCCATGGAGCTCGCCCAAAAGATTACTCAAAGAACGCGGGGCATAAAAAAGCCGCTCAAGGTGGCCGTGATGGGATGCGTCGTCAACGGCCCGGGCGAGGCAAAGGACTGCGATATCGGCATAGCCGGCGCCAAAGATTACTGCGTAATATTCCGCGGCGGCGAAATAATCAGAAAGGTGCCCTCGGCCGAGGCCGAACAAATTTTTACCGCGGAGATTGAAAGACTCGTAAATGACTGATTTTTTAAAGCAGATACACACAATTCCTTCGTTCAGCACGGCAATAGTTTCGGGAATAAGCCTCATTCGTCAGGATCACAGCGTAACTATAAATCTCATAACCGAAAAGGCCTTTTCGGATGACGACGAGGCCAGGGCGCGCAGCATAGCGCGCTCCTTCGTGCCCGAAGAATTCGATTGCTCGCTCGATATTTCCAAGCTCACGCCCGATGAAAAGATGGTCGCAAAGACAGTAAAGCAGGCGGTGGATAAGTGCAGCAAGGCGCTCGCCTGTCTGCTTTCCGACGACGACATAACGGTTGAAAGGACGGACGACGGTTTTTATTTCACAATCTCCGTCATAGCCGATACTCCCGTATCAGAAAGTGTCGTCGATGACGTTGCGGCAATTCTTTGCAAAACCTACTGCGGCAATTTCAGGGGCAAATGCGTTGCAAGCAAAAAGAAGATAGACAGCATAGAAATAGAGGAAGAGAGGGAAAATATAGAATACGACATTCCCGTCCGCACCTTTCGCATAGCCGATTTTTCCTTTATCGAAGGCGACAAGGTGCAGGATTCGGCCATATATTTGAGCGACGTCAATTTTGAAAGCGAAGACGTAGTCGTCTGCGGAACGATAGAGGACATCGAAGAGCGCACGTATACGCGCAAGTCGGACGGACAGGAAAAAGTCTATTTCTCCATAACTTTAAACGATACCACGGCGCAGATGCGCCTCACATATTTCGCCCGCAAGAGCACTATAGAAAAGATCCGCAAACTCTCCGCCGGCGACAGCATAGTCTGCACCGGCAAGACGGAAATATTCCGCGGCGCCGTCAGATATACCGCAAGGCACATCGACCGCGGCACGATTCCCCCAGGGTTTGTGCCCGTCAGGCGCGCGTCCAAACCCGCGCCAAAGTACTATTCGGCGGTCGAACCCCAACCCTATTCCGACTTCACGCAGGCCGATCTGTTCACGCGCAACGTTCTGCCCGACTGTCTCAAGGACAATACTTTTGTCGTATTCGACCTCGAAACCACGGGGCTCAACTCCTCGCCGTCGGGCGGCAATATGGATAGGATAATCGAAATCGGCGCATACAAGATAATCGGCGGCGAAATTAAGGAGAGTTTTTCCACATTCGTCAATCCCGGGCGCAGACTGTCGGAAGAGATAGTAAAGCTCACGGGCATAACGCAGGATATGGTTGACGGCGCTCCCGCCTACGAAAAAGTCATGCCCGATTTCTTCAAGTTCTGTCAGGGCGCCTATCTCGTCGGCCACAACATCGCCGGGTTCGACTTCAAATTTGTCGATTACTACTGCGCACAGCTCGGATATCACCTCGAGCGCAAAGTGTTCGATACCATTCCTCTCTCGCAGGAGCTGTTGTTTCTTTCAAACTACAAGCTGAATACGGTGGCCGATCACTTCAATATAACTTTCAACCACCACCGCGCCGTCGATGACGCCCTCGTCACCGCAAAAATATTCATCGAACTCATCAAAATAAAAAAATCTCTGCCAAAGCCCATGTAACGCTTGCAAAATTAAAAGCGGTGTGCTATAATCAAACTATACTTAATACTTATTATTTAAGCTATTGAGTGCCTTGACCAAAGGCACTCAATATTACTGTAAACGGGTTTTTGCACAAAATACGCGTCGCATTTCATTGTCGCGCCGCGTAAAACTTCAGGTGTTTCCCGAATGGAGAGGCGTAGTGTCATGCATCCCGTTGCAGAAATTTCGTTGCCGTCCGTGCGGACGGCCTGTAAAAGCCATGAACGTAAAACCGCTGAACGAACTTAAAACATTTCTCGAACAGTACGCAGCTCCCATGGGCATCGAGATAGTCGATATAGAATTTTCCGACAGGGAGAGGGCGCTCACGATATTCATTGAAACGGAGAGCGGGGTTGACCTTGATACCTGCGAGGCCTTCCACAATGCGATAATGGATCCCATAGATCAATTCGATCCCACTTACGATGCACCCTACACTCTCAACGTCTCCAGCCCGGGGCTCGACCGTCCCTTCAAGACTCCGCGCGATTTTGAGCGCAATCTGGGTAAGGACGTTGAATTAAAGTTGTTCGCACCGTTAAAGGGCAAAAAATTTTTCGAAGGCACGCTTGTCGCCTTCGATGAGAATACCATAACAATCAAAACGGCAAAGGAGGAACTCAAATTCCCCCGCAACCGTGTAGCCAAGATAAACAAGGCGATAAAATTCGATTAATCGGCCTACGGAAAGCCAATCCGTTCAAACACAACAGTTTCAGGAGAACAAAATAAAATGAAAGATGATTTTTTTGCGGCGCTTGCAGACCTTGAAAAGGAAAAGGGTATACCCAGGCAGGTGTTTTTGGATGCGCTTCAGAATGCGCTCGTTTCGGCATGTAAAAAACAGGGCGCTCCCGGCGTCGTCGAAATGAAAGCCCTCCCCGAAAAGGGCACAATGGAATTCTATACCGTCAGGGAAGTCGTGGAGGAAGTCGAAGACAGGGAAACCCAGATATCCCTTGAGGACGCAAAAAATATCAAAAAGAGCTATAAGGTCGGCGATTTCGTCAGGGAAAAGTTCATCCCCAAGGATTTTTCGCGCATAGCCGCGCAGACGGCCAAGCAGGTCATCATGCAAAAGCTCCACGAAACCGAGCGCGACGCCGCCATGAGCGAATTTTCCAATAAGGAAGGAGAGCTCCTGGTGGGCACCGTGCGCAAAGTCGATATGAAGAATGTCTATGTCGAACTCGGCAAGGGACAGGTGGAAGGCGTAATGCTGCCCTCCGATCAGGTCGTCGGCGAAACTTACAACGTAAACGATAAGATAAAGGTATTCGTCAAGCGCGTCAAGAGCGGATTCAAGGGCGCGCAGGTGCTCGTCAGCCGTTCGTCGCCCGGCCTTGTGAGAAAGCTCTTCGAAGAGGAAGTGCCCGAAATCAAGCAGGGCACCGTCGTCATAAAGGCGATAAGCCGTGAAGCCGGCGCAAGAACCAAGATGGCCATCTGGTCGGAAGATTCCCGCGTGGACGCCATCGGCGCCTGCGTAGGCAACAAGGGCGCAAGGGTTAACGCAATTGTCGATGAGCTGCACGGCGAAAAGATAGATATCATCCCCTGGAGCGAAAATCCCCTTGAATTCATTGCAAAGGCGCTCTCGCCCGCAAAGGTCATTTCCGTAACCCAGCTGGAAGGCGAAAAGACGGCCATGGCCGTCGTCCCGGACGACAAACTTTCCCTCGCCATTGGCAAGGACGGACAGAACGCCCGCCTTGCGGTCAGGCTCACGGGCTGGAAGATAGATGTAAAGAGCCGCTCCGCCGCCGAAAAAATGGGCATAACCGCCGTAACGGAAGAACAGGAAGGGGAAGATGCCTAAGGTAAAAAAGATACCCCTCCGCCAGTGCATTGCCTGCCGCGAGCTCAAGCCCAAAAAGGAGATGCTCCGCATCGTCCGCAACAACGAAGGCAAGATCTTTATCGATTTTTCGGGCAAGGCCGCTGGAAGGGGCGCATACATCTGCAACGATGAAAACTGCGTAAATAAATTAAAAAAACAGCGCCTTATCAACAAAGTCTTTTCATGCGAGGTGGACGAAGGCGTCTACACCGCCATCGAGGAGGAATACTTTGGCAAAAAATAAGGTGGAAACCTTTATAGGATTTTGCGTAAAATCGCGCAATATCGTATACGGCTCGGGCTCTATAGACGTTCAGCGCAGGGGTGTCTATGTCATTCTGCTCTGCTCGTCGGCGCAAAAAAATACGGTAAAGCTCGCGCTCAAATTCAGCCGTCGTTTCAACTGTCCCGTAATGCTCTGCAAATGCGGGCTGGAAAACGCCGTCAATAAACCCGGCTGCAAGATAGCGGCCGTAAAGGATAAAAATCTGGCGGAGGCAATACTCGCCAATGCCTGCGAAGAATATGAAATTTATGCCGGAGGCGTAGAAAGTTAAATTATGGCAAACAAGTATGTCAACATCGAAGAGATCGCAAAAATAATCTCGGGCGGTAAACTGGGCGAGCTTACCAAAAAGGTATCCTCTGCCGAAAGAACCGTGCAGGATATAATTAAAAAACTCAACGATCTCGACAGCGCTCTGACAGCCAAAAAACTCGAAGAGGAGCGTATAGCCCGGGAAAAGAGAGAGGCGGAAGAGCGTGAAAATGCCGCAAAGGCACAGGCCGCATTGCAGGAAGACAATGTGCGTGAAGAGCAAGCGGAAGAGCCTGCCGTGCCCCCGAGTCAGCCTAAAACCGAGGCGGAAGCCGGCGGGGAGCAGGATAAAAAAGAGCCCGCTGCACCCGTCGTCGCGTACAAAGAGCCTGCGCCCGAGTCCGCGCCTTCGGAGCTTTCAAAGCCGGCCGCTCCCGCTGCAAAGCGTCCCGCCAGGCAGCAGCCCGCACAGCCGGCCAAACCTTCGGCAGGCAAGACGTTTGTCAACAGCGATACGCGCCAGCAGGGAGCTCGTCCGGCACGTCCCCAGCAGCAGGGCACACGCCCCGCGCCCCAGGGACAGCGCCCCGCCCAACCCGGCGCGCGCCCCACACAGCCTGGTGCGGCTGCGGCCAATAAGACGGCGGCCAAAAACTTCGGCCCCGACAAGAAGAAGGGCGGATTTGAAAGAACTTATGTGGAAAAGGAGCGCCGCGCGCCCTCAAAGCGTTCGCTCGTCAAACAACAGGGGCCTACGGTTGCCGACTTCGACGAAAATAAGAGCGGCTACCGCAAACTGCGCGTAAAGAAGGACAAAAAACAGCAGAGCGCGCAGGCGATTAAGATCGATCACGCCGTTGTCACCACCAGCGAGATTCCCATCAAGGTTCTCTCAGAAAAGCTGGGCATAACGGCCGTGGAAATAACCAAGCGCCTCTTCAGGGAGGGCGTCATGAAGACTGTCAACGAGAGCATCGATTACGATACGGCCGCTCTCCTTGCCGCAGGTATGGGCATTGAGTTGGAGTACAAACCCGAAAAGACGGCCGAAGAGATCCTCTCCGAAAAACAGGCCGATACGGTGGAGGAGATAGAAAGTCTCGTTCCCCGTGCTCCTGTCGTCACCGTCATGGGGCATGTTGACCACGGCAAGACATCCCTTCTCGACTATATCCGCCGCCAGAACGTCGCCGCAGGCGAAGCGGGCGGCATAACACAGCACATAGGCGCCTACTCTGTCAGCGTAAACGGCAAGAGCATAACGTTCATAGATACGCCCGGCCACGAGGCCTTCACCGCCATGCGTGCCCGCGGCGCGCAGGTCACCGATATCGTCGTGCTCGTCGTGGCGGCCGATGACGGCATCATGCCGCAGACCATAGAGGCCATAAACCATGCCAAGGCGGCCGGCGTCTCGATAATCGTCGCAATCAACAAGATAGATAAGCCCGGCGCCGCGCCCGAAAAGGTAAAGCAGGAACTTACGCAGTATGAACTGGTTCCCGAAGAATGGGGCGGCGATACCCCCGTCTGCCTCATTTCGTGCAAGACGGGCGAAGGAATAAATAACCTGCTCGAAAATATCCTTCTCGTGGCGGAAGTCAAGGAACTCCTTGCAAATCCCGATAGGGAGGCCCGCGGAGCGGTCATCGAAGCCCAGCTCGATAAGGGCAAGGGCCCCGTGGCCACCGTGCTCATTCAGAACGGCACTCTTCACACCGGCGACAATATCATCTCCGGCACAATCACGGGGCGCGTCCGCGCCATGATAGACGACAAGGGCAGAACGGTCAAGGAGGCAGGCCCTTCGGCGGCCGTCAACGTTCTCGGCTTTGAACAGGTTCCCAACGCCGGCGACAGCATCTTCGCCGTCTCGCAGGAGCTCATGAAGTCAGTCATCGAAGAGAGAAAGAGGAAGGAATCGGATGCCATGGTAAAGGCCGCCTCCAAGATTTCCCTCGATGAAGTCTTCGGCAAGATCGCCGAAGGCAACATGAAGACGCTCAACCTCATAATCAAGGGCGATGTTCAGGGCTCTGTGGAAGCCGTAAAACAATCGGTTGTAAAACTTTCCAACGAGGAAGTTCAGGTCAAAGTCATCCACAGCGGCGCAGGCGCAATAAACGAATCGGACGTAATGCTCGCCGAATCTTCCAACGCTATAATACTCGGCTTCAACGTCCGCCCCGATACAAAGGCCAAGGCTACGGCGGAGCGCAGTAAGGTGGATATAAGGCTTTACCACATAATCTACGATCTTCTCGACGATATCGAAGCCGCTCTCAAGGGTATGCTCACGCCCAAGTATCAGGAAGTTTACCTCGGCAAGTGCGAAGTACGTCAGACGTTCAGGATAACGGGCGTAGGCAATATCGCCGGTTGCTACGTAAAGGAGGGAAAGATAGTCCGCGGCGGCAAGCTGCGCATCTATCGCGACGATGTGCTCATCGTCGAAGGCAAAGTTCAGCAGCTCAAGCGCTTCCAGGACGACGTACAGGAAGTCAACTATGGCTACGCGTGCGGCTGCGCCATAGAGGGATTCAACGATATCCATGTGGGCGACATCATCGAATGCTACATGGTGGAGCAGGTTGCCGCAAAATAAGGCCGTGTTAAGTTTGTGCCGCCTGCAATGCCAGGGCAGCGCATAAAGGTCTTTAACGGAGAATTGATATGAAAGGATTGAGAGGGGAGCGGCTGGCCAGCCAGTTCCGCGAGGAAATATACAAGGTGATTGCCGGGAAGCTGCGCAACAGATATTCGTCGTTAAGCGCAATAATCAGCGTCACACAGGCGGACGTCGCGCCCGATTTAAAGACGGCCAAAGTCTATATCAGCATATATGATCCCGATGCCGCACGCAAGGATGCATCGTTTGAAATTTTAAAGGAAAATGCGGGATTTATCCGCCATGAACTTTCGCAGATCCTGCATCTGCGCACGGTGCCCGAACTCACGTTTATACTCGATGAGAGCATGGAGTACGGCGCAAAGATCGACAGGATAATAGAGGAACTCGAGCACAAAGAAAATAATGACTGAAGACGTGCTTTTTGAAATTGCAAAACAACTTAAAAATGCGCAAAACATAGGCGTCTTCTGTCATGTCCGCCCCGACGGCGATGCCCTGGGCAGCGCCCTCGCTCTCTGCGAGGCGCTCAAAAATGCCGGCAAGCAGGCATACATGATGTGTGAAGACGCCGTGCCGGAGAGGCTAAAAATCTTTCCCGCTATGGATCAGGCTCTCACATCCGTTCCCCGGGGTGTGGAGTTCGATCTCCTCGTCAGCGCCGACTGTGCCGATATGTCGCGCATCGGCGTATTCACTCCCCTCTACAGAAAGTTCAGGGGCATGACGATAAACATCGATCACCATGTTTCCAACGACAGGTACGCAGTGTTGAATTATGTCCGCGAGTGCCCCGCCACATGCGAGATAATCCCCGATATCCTCAAGGCTGCGGAAATGCCTTTAACCAAGGATATCGCCGATCTTCTGGCAATGGGCTTGCTCACCGACAGCGGCAATTTTTCACATCGTGACGTCACGTCGGAGACATTCGGCGTCGCCGCGCTGCTGTGCGATGCCGGTGCCGATTTTTCGCGCATCGGATACGAGATGTTCTCGCGCCAGACAAAAAACAGGGCGATACTCTATGCCCGCGTGCTGTCGTCCATGCGCTTCTGTCTAGATGACAGACTCGTCTTTCTAACCGTCACGCAGAAGGATTTTGCCGAGACGGGTACCGATAAGAGCCATACAGAAGGCTTTGTAGATTTTCCTCTCTCCATAGACGGCGTCGAAGTATCCGTCGCGCTCATGGAGGTAAAGAAGGGGCAGTACAAGGTGTCTCTCCGCAGCAAGAGGGCAGATGTAAACGCCGTAGCTTCCGAATACGGCGGCGGCGGGCACATTCTCGCCAGCGGATGCATGTTCTTCGGCGAGTATGAAGAGGTCATCGACAGATTGACTTACTCCGTGTATAAACAGCTATGACGGGATTTATCAACATCAACAAGGCGGCGCACGTCAGTTCGGCAAGGGAAGTGGCGGTAATAAAAAGGTTGACGGGTTTGCCGTGCGGGCACATGGGCACGCTGGATCCCATGGCGCGCGGGGTGCTTCCGGTAGGTATCGGAAATGCCTGCCGGCTGTTCGATTACTTCCTCACTAAAAAAAAGACGTATATCGCAACCTTCCGCTTCGGCGAGGATTACGATACATTGGATACTACGGGGCAGCTGCTCTCTTCGGGCGGCGCAATCCCCGATGAAAGTCAGATAAACGGCGTTCTCCCCGAGTTCGTCGGGCGCATAATGCAGGTTCCTCCCAGGTACAGCGCCAAGAGCGTCGGCGGAAGGAGGGGCTACGAGCTCGCCCGCCGCGGAGTCGAGTTTGAACTTGCGCCCAAAGAGGTTCAAATATATTCTCTCACGCTTCAATCGCGCGTGTCGGAGAGTGAATTCAATTTTAAAATCGAGTGCGGCGGCGGCACATACGTGCGCTCCGTCTGCCGCGACATCGCACATAAACTGGGCACCGTCGCCGCCATGAGCGCGCTTACACGCACGGAGAGCGGGCCCTTTACAATAGAAAATTCCGTTGAATCGGCTCTGCTCGATCCGCAGAATATATCTTCGTTCATCATTCCCGTTGAAAGCGTCTTGCCGTTAGATGCGGCATATATCGGGGGCAATGATCAAAAAAAGTTACTTAACGGTATGTCTGTTCCCACATCTTTAAAGGATGGGACGTACAAAATATATTTGGAGAACGGTCAGTTTTACGGCCTGGGAGTCGCCGAAAGTTGCCGTTTAAAGGTGAAGACAAAATTATGTTAGATATCATCGAATACGGAAAAGACGAATACGCATTTCCCTCGCTCGTCGTGCTTGGCTGTTTCGACGCCATTCACGCCGGCCACAGAGAGCTGTTTAAAAAAGCCAGACTTCAGGCTAAAATAAACGGGTTGGATCTCGGTGTAATGATGTTCCGCGACGGCAAGGGCGGAAAGATGGTCTATTCCTTTGAAGAGCGTCTTTCCATGCTCTCTTCGTTCGGCGTCAAATTTGTGCTTGTAATCGATTATACCCCTCAGTTCAAGGATACTGCGCCCCTCGATTTTCTCGCCGCAATAGAAGATAAGGTCAATGTAAAGGCATATATGAGCGGCAAGGATTTCCGTTTTGGAAAGGGCGCAAAGGGCAAGTCCTCAACTTTAAAAAACTATGCCGAGGACGAAGAAAACGGCGTGTGGTACATGCCCGTCAAGGACGTTGTATCCAATGGCGAAAAGATTTCCACCACGCTCATCAAACATTGCCTCGATGAAGGCAACGTCTCAAGGGCGGGTGAACTGCTCGGCGAGCCTTTCTTTGTCGAAGGCACCGTTGCCGAGGGCGCGCACCGCGGCAGTGAAATTCTCGGATTCCCCACCGTAAATATAAATTATCCCGCCTGGAAGTACCCTGTTAAGTACGGCGTCTACAAGGTCACCGTCACCGTTGACGGCGAAGTCTACAGCGGCATTGCCAACTTTGGCGGCCGCCCCACTTTCGATGACGACAATATTGTTCTGGAAGTACATATAAAGGACTTCAGCGGCGATATTTACGGCAAGCAGGTAAAGATCGGTTTTGTTGGATACATGCGTTCCATACGTAAATTTGCCGATGCCGGGGCTCTCGCCGCGCAGCTTGCGCAGGACAAGGCCGCGCTCGCTCTCTCCGACGAGCAGTTCTTTGCCTCATATCCTCTGCAGGAGGGCGAAGAGGCCGTCGAACAGCCGGTAACGCCCGAGCTTGAAGAGCAGTGCATAGAACCTTCCGAGATATTTGAAGGCTCTCCCGCAGTTCAGCCCGAAGCGGAGGTCGAGTGCGTACATATCGAAGAACCCGCGGAAAAAATCGTCGAAAGCGAGGAGGTTTGCGTCTCCGCCGATATCCCCGGCGAGGCTGTTGAAACCGGTGAGGATGAAGCTATGCAGGAAGCCGCGTCCGAAGGTGATACTTCGGGTGAGGCAGAGTGCGCATCCGACGGTCAGGCCGAAGTAGCGCAGGAATGCGGACAACCCGCCGTGGAGACAATCGAACTTTCCGCGGAGATGTCGGAGATACAGAATGCCGAAGAGACGGCGGAGCAATCGGTAGAAGAGAGTGCGGAAGAGTGCGCCGAAGTCGCGCACGAAACCGACGCTGATCCCGTTGCCGTCACCGTTGCCGAAGATATCATGCCTGCATGGCAGCTTCTCTCCGAAAGCATAATTTCGGAACACGCCTGCGAGGCCGAAAATTCCGCCGAGTCGGGTGAAGACGAAGCCGACGGCGTAACCGAGGGTGAATCTGTAGAAGTGCAGGAGACTGCGGAGACCGCCGAGATATCGGAAGGGGCTTTGCAATCGGAAGAAGCCGCAGAAGAACCCGTTGAAGAGGAACAGCCCGAAGCGACGGAAGAATCTGTAGAAGAACCCGTTGAAGAGGAACAGCCCGAAGTTACGGAAGAACCCGTAGAAGAGCCCGCCGAAGAGGAACAGCCCGAAGTTACGGAAGAACCTGCGGAAGAATCCGTAGAAGAGGAACAGCCCGAAGCGACGGAAGAATCCGCAGAAGAGTCCGCCGAAGAGGAACAGCCCGAAGTTACGGAAGAATCTGTAGAAGAGCCCGTCGAAGAGGAACAGCCCGAAGCTACGGAAGAATTTGTAGAAGAGCCCGTCGAAGAGGAACAATCCGAAGCGACGGAAGAACCTGCGGAAGAGCCCGTCGAAGAGGAACAATCCGAAGTGACGGAAGAATCTGTAGAAGAGCCCGTCGAAGAGGAACAGTCCGAAGCGATGGAAGAACCTGTGGAAGAACCCGCCGAAGAGGAACAGCCCGAAGAGACGGAAGAACCTGCGGAAGAGCCCGTCGAAGAGGAACAGCCCGAAGCGACGGAAGAATCCGCAGAAGAGTCCGCCGAAGAGGAACAGCCCGAAGTTACGGAAGAATCCGTAGAAGAACCCGTCGAAGAGGAACAACCCGAAGAGCCCGAATTAGCGGAAGAAGTCTCGGAAGAACCCGTTGAAGAGGAGCAACCCGAAGAGACGGAAGAGGCGGCAGAGGCGGATGCCGAAGATCAGGAACAGGACAATGATTAAATTCGGCCCCAGCGGAAACAGCGCCAGCTTTTATGCAATGGGCTATAAGCATACGGCGCAGGCGCCCGAATATCTCGATAAATTTGATCTCGACTGCTTTGAATATTCCTTCGGCAGGGGGATAACCCTTTCGCAGGATAAGGCGTTGCAGATAGGCGATGCGTTCGCCGCCGCAGGCAAGGAGATAAGCGTTCACGCACCCTATTTTATCAATTTTGCCAATCCCGATGACGAAGCGGCGCAGAAATCCTATGCCTACGTGTTGAACAGTGCAAAATTTTTAAAGTTCTTCGGCGGCAACAGGCTTGTGTTTCACCCTGCGGCGCAGGGCAAGGCCGGCCGCGAAGAGGCCGTATCGCGCACCGCGGACAGATTAAAGATACTGCGCGACATGATTTACGAAAGCGGCCTCGAAGATATAATGTATTGCCCCGAGACAATGGGCAAACTTGCGCAGATCGGCACGCTGGAAGAGATTGTTTCTTTCTGTAAGATAGATAAAATATACACTCCGGCTATAGATTTCGGGCATATCAATGCCAGGGAACAGGGCAGCCTCAGGACGGTTGAAGATTATAAAACCCGTCTGGAATACGCCATAAGCGAGCTCGGATATGAGAGAATGAAGCATTTCCACGTACATTTTTCAAAGATAATGTACGGCGGCAAAGGCGAAATAAAGCATCTCACGTTCGCCGACGATATCTACGGCCCTCAGTTCGAGCCGCTGGCGGTGGCTTTAAAGCAGTTGAATCTGGAGCCCTACATTGTGAGCGAATCGGACGGCACCCAGGCCGAGGATGCGCGCGCAATGAAGCTCATATACAATTCTGTAAATTTATAATAAAATACGCGCCTTTATCCTGTCCGTTGAGGCGGG
>CALVLX010000009.1 GCA_944341195.1 uncultured Clostridia bacterium | reverse complement strand
GGCTGCCTCAAAATAACATAAGGATTGCAATATGAAAATCAGATATCTCGGACACTCATCCTTTCAGATCACCGAAAGCACGGGCGTGAGCATAGTCACCGATCCCTACGACGATTCGGTGGGCTATCACATGCCGTCGGTCTCGGCCGACGCCGTCACCGTGTCGCATCATCATTACGATCACGACGCCGTTGCCAACGTAAAGGGCAACCCCGTCGTTCTGGACAGCGAAACGGGCTACGTCCTCAAGGACAGCGTGGAGATAAGCTCCATAATGAGCTTTCACGATGACTGCCGCGGCAAAAAGAGGGGTGAAAACATCATCTTCAAGTTCCGCATGGACGGGCTGGACGTCTGCCATCTCGGCGACCTCGGCGAGGACTGCTCCTCCGACCTCATAGAGATGATCCTCCCCGTAAACGTCCTTCTCATTCCCGTCGGCGGCAACTACACGATCGACGCTGCCATGGCCAAGGAGTATGTGGACAGGATTATGCCCGATATCGTCATTCCCATGCACTACCGCTCCAAGGGCTGCAGGCTGGATATCGATAAGGTGGATGCCTTCCTTAACGAGTTCGACGGCGGAAACGTAACCATAACCGAAGAGGGCGACGAAATCGAAATTTCGCGCGACGATCTCGACGGTGAACAGACAACGATAATCGTAATGGAGAATACCTGTGAGCGAAATTCTTGAAGGGCTGCAATATAAGCTCAAAAAGTGCGGCATACACGTTCTCCGCCAGCTCGGAAGGGCGGCGGGCGTTTACAGCCCCACAAACAAAAAGAAGGATGAACTGATTGCCGACATCCTCGCCATAGCCGCCAACCGCGCCGATCCCGTACCCGTCAGCCGCCGCGGCGCGCCGCCCAAGTCGGGCGAATGCGACAGGGAACTCCTCGAAGAGATCGAAACCTGCCGCCGCTACTATATCGGCCGCCCCGCCTCCGAAAACCGCATGGAGGCGCCCGAAACCTCTGTATCCGCCCCGCGCAATGCGGAGGAAGGGGAGTACTGCGGCCTGCTCGAAAGTTCGGAAAGATACACGTTCTTCCGCCCCGAAGGGCGCAACAGGCCCTATCAGGAGGTGTTCGTACACTCAAATTTCATTGCGAGATACAAACTCCGCACGGGCGACCGTCTCGTCTGCATGGCGCAGAGCTCCGAAGAGGAGGGGCACGCCCTCACGGCAACGCACATTCTCTCCGTCAACGGCATGGCGCCGGATGAGTTGTGCCGCGACGTTTTTGAAAATTTAACTCCCTGCTATCCCAGCGAACGCATAACCCTCTCGCATGAGGGTTGCTCGCTCACGGAGCGCGTCGTCGATCTCTTCTGCCCGATAGGCAAGGGGCAGCGCGCCCTAATCGCCGCGCCCGCGGGCGCGGGCGGCACAGTGTTTATCAAAAAAATTGCGTCCGCGGTGCTCAAAAATTATCCCGAAATGTGCGTAAACGTCGCTCTCATCGGCGGCCGTCCGGAGGACGCCACCGATCTCCGCCGTTCGCTCAACGGGGCCGCCGTGGCCTGCGCCACGTTCGATAACTCCGCCGAAGAGCTCATCCGCACCGCCGACCTCGTGCTGGAAAATTCCAAAAGACTGGTCGAATCGGGCAGGGACGTCGTTCTCTTCCTCGATAATATTTCCCTGCTCGTCGGGGCATATTCCGAGGTCAACCGTCACCGCGGAGTAACCGTAAACGACTTTATGGAAATAAAGCGCCTCTTCGGCGCCGCGCGCAATACGGAGGAGGGAGGCTCTCTCACCATAGTCACCTGCGCGCTCACCGGTTCGGGCGTGGAGGTCTGCGACGAAGCGTATAAGCAGCTCTATTTTGCCTGCAACATGTTCGCCGAACTGTCGTCTGAACACATGTCCGAAAATTATTTCCCCGCAGTAGACATCATCTCGTCGGGCACGCGCAAGAGCGAACTCATTCTCACCGAAGAGCAGTTCCGCGCCGCACTGTCCGTCCGCGCCGCGTTCTCCCGCGGGCTCACTTACACCGCCCTCACCGAACGCATGGCCTCCGCTGCGGATAACGGCGAATTTATAGACGGCCTGCAAAATTTCCTTGAACGGTATAGGTAGACATGATAGATAAAAACGTATTTACGGACAAAGTCCGCATAACAATCAAATCGGGCGACGGCGGCGACGGAATGAATTCTTTCAAGTCCTTCAAGGGCAAGCCCGCCTGCGGCCCCGACGGCGGTGACGGCGGCAAGGGCGGCGACGTCTATCTGCTTGCCGACAGGTCTATGAACGATCTGTTGTCCTTCCGCTTTACCAATAAATATGTGGCGGGCAACGGCGAACGCGGCGGCACAAACAGGTGCTCCGGCAAGGGCGGCGCCGACGTCGTCATAAAGGTTCCCGTCGGCACCATAATCAGGGACTACGAGAGCAAAACGGTCATCTGCGATATGTTCCGCGACGGCGATAAAAAGCTCATAGCCGAAGGGGGCAGGGGAGGCAAGGGCAACGTGCGCTTCACCACCGCAAGGCGCCACGCGCCCAATTTCGCCCAGAAGGGCGAAAAGACGGAAGAGCACATTCTCCTTTTAGAGCTCAAAGTAATTGCCGATGTGGGGATTATAGGTTTCCCCAACGTCGGCAAATCTACGCTGCTTTCAAAAATTTCCGCCGCGCGCCCCAAGATAGCCAACTACCACTTCACAACCCTTTCGCCCAACCTCGGTGTCGTCAAATATTACGAAAACTCCTTCGTCGCGGCCGATATTCCCGGCCTCATCGAGGGCGCGTCGCAGGGCGCGGGGCTGGGGCACGATTTTTTAAAGCACATAGAGCGCACGCGGATGCTCCTCCATGTCGTCGATATATCGGGGCTGGAGGGCAGGGATCCCGTTCAGGACTTCAAAAAAATCAACTCCGAACTCAAAAATTATTCCCAGAAACTCGCCTCTCTTCCGCAGGTCATCGCCCTCAACAAGTGCGATATCTACGGCGCGCGCGATAACGTACAGGCCTTTAAAAGGGCCTACGGCAGGAAGTATAAAATTTACGAAATTTCCGCGGTGGACGGGGGAGGGCTCGAAGAGCTCATAGGTGGCGTCTTCGAAGTTCTCAAGGAACTTCCGCCCGTACAGCCCGTCGAAGCGGACGAAACCTTCACCTACCGCAGGAGCGGCGATCTCGATTACGAAATCTACGTGGATGAAGACGGCGCCTACGTCGTCGTGGGCACGCTCGTCGATATGCTCTGCCGCAACGTATCCTTAAACGATCCCGACTCCATGGCCTATTTCCAGAAGATCCTGCGCGAAAAGGGCGTCATTTCAAAGCTCAACTCCATGGGTATAAAGGAAAGGGATACCGTCGTCGTCGGCGACGTGGAGTTTGAATTCGTCAACTGACGGTGCGGCGTATCCGTTCAAAGCATATAATTTTAATATCAAAAGGTATATCTCAATGGCACTGACATCAAAACAGCGCAGCAAATTAAAGTCCATAGCCGCAAATATCCAGCCCGTCGGGCAGGTCGGCAAGGAGGGCATAGGCGAAAATATGCTCAAAAGTTTTTCGGACTGCCTCGATGCGCGCGAACTCATAAAGGTTTCAATACTCGAAAACGCCGACGGCCGTCCTCAGGATCTCGGGCACGAACTCGCCTCAAGGCTGGGCGCCGAATGCGTCATCGTCATCGGCCGCAAGGCCGTGCTCTACCGCCGCTCCCCCAGGAAGAACGTCGAGCACATCTCTTTAGACTGATAAAATTTTTATTTTAATTTTGGTTGGCCGCCCGTTCCGCGCTATTCCCGTCTGCCGAATATCAGGCATACGGCCGCAAGAGTGAGCATAATTCCCCCCGCCGCTATGTAGTAGAGCGGAAAGAATGTAAAGTAGCTGAATGCCGTCATCCACAGGCCGCAGCGGAACAGCCTGGCCGCGTTGGCGCGCCTTATCGCCCCGCGCAGCCTCTCTTTTAGTTTCGGCCTTGCCGCGCCGTATAAAAAATAGTTCTCGTCGGGCAGCCCCATGTTCTCCAGCTTTGTGTACACCTCGTCGGTATACATAATTTTTATGCCCGCGGCCTCGGCAAAAGCCTTCGCCTCATCGGTTGCGTCCGTGCACAGAACGGCCCTTTTATCGCCGGCGTCGATTTCTATTGCCCCGCATATATCATTTGGCGAAAGCGGCTGGGGCGTAATTTTGAATATGATGGATTGTTCGTCCGTCACTATGCCGTGCGGGGTAATTCTTCCCCCCGTGGCGGGCAGTATAAGTTTGGCCGCGCCGCCCGCGGGCAGGGTGCACAGCTTCATGGCAAACGCCCTTTTTTTGGAGTTTGTCCTGCCCAGCAGGTTGCTCTTTCCCCGCCTGGAAACAAGCCTCATCGCGGCCAGTATGCCGAACGCCGCGGAGGCGGCTATCCCCAGCCCCAGTCCCAGCGCGGCGTTTTTTGTGTAAAACCGCACTAATGTAAACGTAAGTATAAACGCGCAGGCGGCGGCCAGCACGCTGTCGGTTATAACCGAAAATACGCTCGTCCTTTTCATGCTCTTGTTATTGCCGCATTGCCCGCGCATTATATCGCCCAATTGCTTTTTTATAATATTTTGTTCCGGCTGAATTTTTCGGCCGCACACTTCCACACAGAGAAAAATAAATGAGTTGCATATTGCTCTTCGGCGGGGCGTTCAATCCCGTCCACCGCGAACACGTCGCTCTGGCAAAGGCGGCGATAAAAAAATTCAACCCCCAAAAACTCATTGTCATCCCCACCGCGGTCAGCCCCCACAAGACGGGCATCCCCGTGGCCCCCGATGCGGACAGGCTGGCCATGTGCCGCCTGGCCTTCGGCAACATCGCGTGCGCCGAAGTCTCCGATTACGAGATAAAAAAGGGGGGCGTCAGCTATTCTTACGAGACGTGCGAACACTTCAAAAAACTCTACCCCGAAGACGAGCTGTATTTTCTCATGGGCGGCGACATGCCGTCCTGTTTCCCCTCGTGGAGGGAGCCCGAACGCATCCTCGCGTGCGTCACTCTCGCCGCCGGCGCCAGGGAGAGCGAAAAAAACTTCAAGCGCTCCCGCTCCGAAGTCGAACGCATCTTCTGCGTAAAGGTCGAGCGCGTCCGCTACACCGGCGCCGCCGTATCTTCAACCCGCGTGCGCACTCTCGCCCGGCTGGGCTGCGATATTTCCGCGTATGTTTTGCCGCAGGTCGGGCAATATATATCGGATAGAGCGCTCTATTTCGATCCCTCTCTCGGGCGCGCCGCCTCGTTCGAAAAGCGTTCGCGCTGGGAACACTCCGTAAGGGTGGCCGTCATGTGCGCCGAAAACGCCTCCCGCGCCCGCCTCACCGAAGATGCCGCCGTGGCCATGGCGGCATTGCACGATATTTCCAAAAACCTCCCCAAGGACAGCCCCTACTTAAAGGATTTTGTCCCCCCGGAGGGCGTCCCCTCGCCCGTAATGCACCAGTACTCGGGTGCCTATATCGCCAAGAAATATTTCGGCCTTTCGGATGAAAATCTCCTCAACGCCATCCGCTACCACACCAGCGGCAGGGCGGGCATGTCCTCCGCGGAGATGCTCTTGTACCTCTGCGACATGCTGGAGGAGGGGCGCTCCTTCCCCGGCGTTGCAAAACTCCGCAAAATATTTTATTCGCAGGATCTCCCCGCGGCCATGCTCGCGGCGCTGGAACATCAGATATCGTTTTTAAATTCAACGGGAGGGGACATCTATCCCCTTACTAAACAGGCTTACCTGTATTTAAAGGAATTCCTTACATGACATCAAAAGAAAAATGCCTACTCATCTGCTCCGTTCTCTCATCTAAAAAGGCGGGCGACATCGTATATATCGACGTCGCCTCCAAAACTTCGCTCTGCGATTACTTTATCGTGTGCAGCGGCAGATCGACAACCCAGGTAAAATCGCTTGCCGAAAATCTGGAAGAAAAGCTCGAAAAAGAGCACGGCGAAATCCCCCGCCGCCACGAAGGCATAAGGGAGGGCAGGTGGGCCGTCGTAGACTATGCCGACGTAATCGTCCACATCTTCAATGACGAAGCCCGCGATTTCTTCAATCTCGAACGGCTCTGGGAGGACGGCAAAAACATCGTCCGCTATACCGATTAAGTGCGTCCCTGCGGGCTTTCGCGCTCAAATCTTCTATTCGTCGTCAAAGTTGATCTTGCGCGGTTCGCCGTAGTTCTGCCGCCCCGTTCTCTTCTTTTCAACTATGTAATAGACGGGTTTGCTCTTCTGCCTCGGCGCCTTTCTTTCGCGCTTTTTGGGCTCTTCGGGCTTGCCCTTCAGGCTGTCGCTGCCTATTTTTGCAAGTTTTACAACGTGCACCGCCGCAAAACAGCATAAAAACAAAATAACTGTATATAATAATCCTGCTGCTGCCATGCTTACATACTAGCCCTTTTCCGGCGCGGTATTTTGTTGATTAAAGTATAAAGGAGTGTTTTTATGCAGAATAACCTATCGAACGGCCTGCCCGTAAAGAATGCTTCGGGGCAATGCCCCTCCGCAACGCCGTGCGGCGGCGATATATCGTCCGCCGCGTCTGTCCCTTCCTCTCATTCGCCGCAGGGGGAGGCGCAGCCTATTAACGGATTGCAGGCACAATCTGTCTCTCCTTCCGAACTCGAACAGTTTGAAGAGTTCAAAAAAATCAAACTCATGGAACAGACGCGCGCCCGCATAGCAAAGGTGGAGTGCGATTGCCTCTCTTCTTCGATTGGCAGGGCGGAACTCAGGTCGCTCTGCCGCGAAGCCGAACGGCTCGCCCTGGGCGGCATAGTCGTTCTTCCCGTACACGTAAAGATGTGTGTCGTCTATCTCGGCGACGATCCCCGCTGTTCGCTCATCGCGCCCGTCTCCTATCCGCACGGCGGCGACTCCACCGAAGGCAAAATCGCCCTCGTAAAGCGCGCCGTCAGGGACGGCGTGGACGAAGTGGAAGTATATGCGCCATTTTCGGCGATAAAGGAGGGCAACATGGCCTATGTCAGGCGCGAATTCAAAAAACTCGCCAGGGCCGTCCGTCCCCGCGCTCTGCGCATAGTTCTCGATTGCTCCGTTCTCCGCGAAGAGGAAGTCATCCGCGCCTGCAACTGCGCCGCCGACTGCGGTGTAAACGTGGTCAGGCTGGTAAACGCGGGCGGCCTCTCCGCTATAGTTTCCGCAAAATCCGCCCTGCGCGACAGGTGCCTCTTAAAGGCGGATGGCAACACCCTCTCCGCAATGGAGGAGGCCGAAGCCCTCGGCGCGTCGCTGATCAACTGCAACGGCGCGGTGGAACTGTGTTCCCGCCTGCTCTCTTGCGTAAACAACTGAATTTTTTCATCTCAACATGGCCGCGGCGCTCTTCGCTGCGGCCATGTTTTTTGCATAAATGTATGATGTTTATTTGTATAATTGTTCATTTTATTGCTTAAATATCGGCGTTTGTGGGCGTAATTATGCAATTTATCGGTTTTAATAAATTTTCACAAAATTTTTGTTGCATAATCTGATATTCGGTGTTAAAATACCGTAAACAAACACAGCGGCCGAATGTTTTGTAACATCCGGCATAATAATATTTCAAAATCGGTAAAATGAGCATGAAAATCGAAAAGACGGAAATTTTGGGCGACGAAGTCACGCCCGAAGCAAGGCGGGCATGGAAAAAGGAGAAGAGACAGATAGAAATCAGGCTGCTGCCCTATTCCGCCGGCGCCTTCTTCAGCGCAATGTTGGAATCCGGCCTGCTTATCGCGCTCAGCGTCTTGCTCGAACGGTTTATAAACAATATTTCGGGAGGCTTCGAGGTAGCGGTATTCGCCGGCATTATCGCCGTAATGGCTGTACGCGCCGTCATGGTGTTCTTTGAAAATTTCTTTTATAACCGCGCATGTCTTACGGTGCAGCACATAATCGCCGTAACTTTGTATAAGCGCGCTCTTGCCCACGATGAGTTGCTCAAAAAATGCGCTCCGGCAATCTGTCTAGTATGCTCAATAAGGATTCGGACGATCTGGGATACCGCGTCGGCCAGCTCAAGTTGAACCTCGCAATAGGCATCATCGAAACCGTAGTGCTCCTCACTATAATATACTGGTATTCGTGGATTGTAGGCATTGCAGTCACCGTTTTCTATCCGCTGTACTTTGTTGTCTGCGGAATAATCAACAGACAGATAGAAAAAAAGATGTATGCGCTTTCAAGGTCGGGCGCCAATTTAAGCCAGGGCAGGCTCAAGGGCATACAGGGCTGGCTCGAACTCGCCGTAATGAAAAAGCGCAACTATTACCTCAAAAAATACGATAATCTCTATGCACAGTACAATAAAAATTATTTTTCGCTGCAAAATTTTTTATCCCTCGAAATCGCAGTAAGGGCGGTGGCAGATTACCTTCTGCCCGTCCTCTGCATAATAATAGGCACTCTGCCCGTTCTTTCGGGTGCGTCAGTCACAAGCGGCGTCCTGTTTTCGGTCTATCTTCTCGCGGGCTATCTCAACCAGCCGCTTCATACGATGACCGAAGCAATAAAGATGTTGAGCGAAAACAAGGCGATATACAGGCGCCTGAGCGATATCATTTACTTCAATCCCAAGGCGGATGACAGCGGCGCGGATACCGGCGAAATAGAAAATATCGATATAGACGTATCCGATTATTCCTACGACGGCCAGGAAAAACTCCTTCAAAACTGCCGTATCGATGTCCGCCGCGGCGATCTTGTGGCCGTGCGCGGCGATAGCGGCTGCGGCAAATCCACCCTCTTCAAGCTGCTGATAAAGCAAAACGAATACACCGGCCTGCACGGCAGCATTCGGTATAACGGCATTCCCGTCCAATCGCTCAGCCGCAGCAAACTTTATGATAAACTGCAGTACGTCAGCCAGAACTACTTTGTGTTTGAAGATACCTTGTATAACAATCTCTGCCTGGGCGATCAATTTACCGAAAGTCAGGTAAATGAGGTCATAGACATGTGCTGCCTGCGCTCCTTCGTCGATGAATACGGCATAGATATGGTGATAGAGGAAGGGGGCAAAAATATCAGCCAGGGGCAGCTCCAGAGGATATGTATAGCCCGCGCGCTTCTCCGCAGTCCCCAGTGTCTGCTCCTCGATGAGCCCACCAGCGCCCTCGACGAGGGCACGGGCGATGCGCTCATGAAAAACATGGTAGATTACACCAAGTCCCGCGGCATAATAACCTTTGTCATCTCGCATAAAAACGAAGTCATCGACCGTGCCGATAAGGGCGTAATTTTAAAGAAGGGAGAGGACTGCCTCAACTTCGTCGCGTGATATGTGCGCCTCAATTGCAAAAAAGCGGCATTTTAAACGGGCGCCGCCGCATTAAAAAATGCGGCGGCGCCCGGCGTCATCTTATAACTATTATCCTGTCTTTCGCCCGCGTTATCGCGGTGTACAGCCAGCGGTGCGCGTCCTCCTTGAATGCGTAGCTCTCGTCAAAGACTATCGCGCTTTCAAATTCCGAACCCTGCGCCTTGTGGCAGGATATGCAGTATCCGTATTCAAACCTGTTCAGCGTAAACGCGCCCGTGGCGTTGCCCTCCTCGTCGAATTTTTCAAAGTAGTCGCCGTGGTGGTAGCGGTACTGCCCCGTCATAAAGATTCCCGCGTCAAACGGCAGCGCTTCGGGACACTTCTCGTCCAAAAAGTCGGGTTTGAACTGCGTAAATCCCATGTAGTTGGCCTCGTCGTAAAAGGGCTCTATCGCCCGCCCGATTATGCCGTTTACCAGGTTAAACCTCATCTCGCCGTCTATGTACTGCTCCCAGTTGTTTATGGTGCAAATGAGCTTTTCGCCGTCCTTCGGCAGTCCCGTATAGCCGTATGCGGCGCGCATCTCGTCGTTTATTCTGGCGCGCGTCCTGTTCAGTCCGCATATTATTTGCTCGGCGCGCATCAAAAGTTTCTTTCTTCTCTCGCCGCAAAAATTTCTGCGGTCTATCACAAACGCCTTGTTGCCGTAGTTGCCGTAAGGTATGTGCCGCCCCTCGCGCGCCCTCGCCGAAAGATTTATTATGGGGTTGTCGCGCTCCTGCCTCACTATCTGCGTCAGCCGCATGTCAGGCTCTTTAAGATAGGTGTTGAATCCCTCCACGGGCGGCAGCTGGCTGTCGTCGCCGCACAGCAGCACCTTCACGCCGAAGTTTAAGATGTCAAACAGCACGTCGTCCGAAACCATGCTGGCCTCGTCCAGAACGATAAGTTTTATGCCCTTGTCTATGCTCTCGCGGCGGCGGAACGTCAGCTTTTCTATCTTCACTTTTTTGCCGTTGAGTTCGATCTCCTGTTCCTCGGCAATGGATTGATATATCAGCCTGTGCACCGTGCAGGCGGGTATGCCTTTTTTTATCAGCACGGTGGCCGCCTTTCCCGTCGGCGTCACAAAGGCCGCGCTCACGTCGGGCACAAGCTCCAGCCTCTGGCACACAACGTTCTTCAAAAGCGCCGTCTTGCCCGTGCCCGCATAGCCCGTCAGAACAAAAGTCTGCCGTTCGGAATGGTAAAACCAGTGCGCTATCATGTTTTCGGCCTGCTTCTGCTCGGCGGTAAGTTCAAAACCCATGCTTAAATTATACACCCGAACATTAGTTTTTTGCAAGTGTTTGGCGGATGTTTTTAAAAGGGAGGAGAGGGGAGCGCGATATTTTAAAGCCCCGCCGCGCGCCGGCTGATTTGGTTTCACCGGCCGTCCGCCGTCTTAAATATTAAAAATAAACAATTATATTAAATTTATTTTTGCCCGCTAAAATTGTTCTCCGTTTATTGACTATGCAGACCGTTTGTTATATAATATAAACGTAAATTAAATCAATGCGGCTACCGCATTTATGGAGGCAACGATGGCATACAAGACAAGAGAGTGGCGCAATTCCATGCGCGTCACGGTCGATTACAACTATATGATGGAAAAGACGCTCGGCGGCAGGGGCATTAAGGATAGCCAGCTCAAAGCCGTAAAGACAAAGGCGGAGGAAGCGTTTGAATACGTAAAGGCCAACCGCGGCCGCGACGATCTGTTCATGGGCTGGACGGAACTCCCCTATAATCAGGACGAGATCGTGGCGGATATACTCGCCACCGCCAAAAACATACGCAAAAAGTTCAAATACTTTGTCGTCCTCGGCATAGGCGGTTCGGCGCTCGGCCCCATAATGGCCTTCAACGCGCTCTGCCATCTCCATTACAACGAGCTCCCCCCCGCAAAGCGCAAGGGGCCCAAGTTCTATGTCGAAGACAACGTCGATCCCGTCCGCATGGCCGCGCTCCTGGATGTCATCGAGCCTGAAAAGACGTGCTTCAACGTCATCTCCAAGTCGGGCGCTACGTCCGAAACGATGACGCAGTACCTCATCATCTCGGATATTTTAAAGAAAAAGGGCGTAAACATCGCCGAAAACATGATCTTCACCACCGACGCTTCGCGCGGCAATCTCATCAAGATCGATCAGGAATTCGGCGGTGCAATCAAAAAATACGTTCTTCCCGACGGCGTCGGCGGCAGATTTTCCGAACTCTGCCCCGTTGGCCTCCTTCCCGCAGCCGTGCTCGGCATAGATATAAAGGGTATGCTCGCGGGCGCCGCATATATGGACGGACTGTGCTCCAAGCCCTCCGTCTCCAAGAACCCCGCGCTCGCCTGTGCCGTGCTTCAGTACATCGCCATGAGCGAGGGCAAAAATATCAACGTACTCATGCCCTATTCGGATAATTTAAAGCTCATGGCGGATTGGTATTGCCAGCTCTGGGCCGAATCCTTGGGCAAGGCCAAGGATTACGACGGCAACGTCGTAAACGCCGGCACCACGCCCGTAAAATCCCTGGGCGTCACTGACCAGCACTCGCAGGTTCAGCTCTATATCGAAGGCCCTTACGATAAGGTTATAACCTTCATCTCCGTCGGCGAATACGCCACTCCCATGCCCATCCCCCACGGCTGCGAGGACATCCCCGATGTCGGCTTCCTCGGCGGCCACACCATGCAGGAGCTCATTCAGGCCGAAAATAAGGCTACGGCCTACGCCCTCGCCATGGCCGGCAGAATGAATTACACGATAAATCTTCCCGCGGTCAACGCATTCACGCTCGGGCAGCTCATGTACATGCTCGAACTGCAGACGGCCTATGCGGGCGCCATGCTCAACATAAACACCTTCAATCAGCCCGGCGTCGAAAACGGCAAAAAGGCAACGTTCGCGCTGCTCGGCAAAAAGGGTTACGAGGAGAAGAAGAGGGAGATCGATTCCGCTCCCCCGGCAGAAGATAAATACATAGTGTAATGAAAACCGATAACTTTTATGCCGACCTGCCCGAAGGCTACGCGGAAGTGTATCACATCAATTCCAAGGCCAAGGGCACCGGGCTGGCATTCAATCTCGCGGCGCTGCTTTTGGCCGCGGCGGTCATAGTCCCCGGGCTGGTGTGCGGCGGAATAGGGGGGCTGGGCTACGACGGAGCCTTTCTCGCCGGAATTATCGCCGTCATAGGCTTCATAGCCTATCTCATTCTGCATGAGTTCACGCACGGCGCCGCATACAAGCTGCTCACGGGGCACAAACTCACTTTCGGCATCACGTGGTCGGTCGCCTATTGCGGCGTGCCCGATATCTACGTCACCAGGAGGACGGCTCTCATTTCGCTGCTCGCGCCCTTCGTGCTGTTCAGCGTAATCTTCTGCAGCCTGGCCGTATGGATGTTCTTCGTCAATAAGGTCATCTATATGGCGGTGATAATCATTCTCGGTTTTCACTTCGGCGGCTGCGCCGGCGACCTGTACACCGCCGTTCTGCTCTTGTTTTCACTAAAGGATAAAAATCTGCTCATGCGCGATACGGGGCCCGAACAGTTCTTCTACGCCCCGGGCGGAGAGGCATAAAATTACAAATGCGGGGGCGGGCGCTGTTATTGCGCCCGCCCCGTAAATTTAAATAATGCCGCGCGCCCTGCGCCGCGCGGCAGCAAGGAAGGAATACTGCAATGCTCTGGTACTACGTACTTTTAATAGTAATTGCCGCAACTTTGGTGATAGTCGCGTGCCTGGTCTTTGCCCTCGCCTTTTACACCGACAGGCTTGTATTCGGCAAGCGCATGAACAGGAAAGTCAACTTAAAATATTTCCCGCCCGAAGATTTCGGCCTGGGCGTGCGGCTGATCGACTGCCGTCTCGGGCGCGTGCCGCTGTATGCTGCGGTATATACCGACCGCCCGCAGGAGGAGTGCAAAAAGGTCGTGCTCTTCTGCCACGGCATAGGCGCCGGGCACGCCCCGTACATGACGGAAATAGCCCGGCTGTGCTCCTTCGGCTATGTCGTGGTTGCCTACGACAGCATAGGCAGCGGCCTTTCGCGCGGCAAATGCACGCGCGGTTTCTACGCCAACGTGCAGTCCGCCGCCGCGGTGTACGGCGCGATTAAGAACGATCCTTCGCTCTCAAATCTGCCCGTCCACCTCGTCGGCCACAGCTGGGGCGCGTATGCCCCGCTCTGCCTCGCGCCGGACGCCAAAGCGCGCTCCGTCGTCGCGCTCTCGGCCTTCAGCTCTCCCTCAAGGGTGGTGGCCGATATCGCCGCGCCCGTAATGGGCGGCTGGCTGGCCGGCCTGTGCAGGCCGATGTGGTATGTGATGAATTTTTTAAGATTCGGCGCACGCGGCAACAGCAATGCCTCCAGGTGTATTGAGAGGAGCGGCACCCCCGCATTTCTGGCCTACGGCGCAAAGGATAAAACGGTCAGGAGCGAAAATTGCCCCGCAGTCACCGCGCACGCCCCGCTCATCCAGTCGCACGTCTACGACGACAAGGGGCACAACGTCTACGCAACCGTCCGCGCGCAAAAACTCATCGATGATCTCAACGCGGCCTTCTCTTCGTCGCGCTTCCGCACGGCCGCCCAGCGCAAGGCGTTCTTCGAAAATTTCGATTTCAAAGCGGCAACGGAGGAGGACGACGCTGTGATGAACCAGATAAGGTTCTTTATAGATAGCCACTGATCGTCCGTCCGCGGCATTTTTAATTGCGCGCCCCCCGGCGCAGACTTTCAAGTCAGCGCCGGGGGGCGCTGTTTTTCGCCGCCGCCCGGGAAGCATAAATTATGTTCGGCAAAGCCCGTTAATGTCATCTTGAGCAGCCGCGTTTTACGTGGCGTCGTCGAAAGATCTCGCAGTCCGGATAAATGCGGTCTTGTCATCTTGGGCGCAGTCGAAAGATCTCATGGTATGGGTAAGTACGGGAATATTATGTAATCAACGCCCTATTATAACAAAACTTTGAGATTTCTCCATGCGTTCGCTACCGCTCACTTAGTCGAAATGACATAAAGGGGCAGAAACGACAAAGAAAGAAAAAATCGAAATGACATGGGAGGCAAAGCCCGTTAATGTCATCTTGAACAGCCGCGTTTTACGCGGCGTCGTCGAAAGATCTCAAAGTGTGGGCAAATGCGGTCATGTCATCTTGAGCGAAGCCGAAAGATCTCAAAGTGTGGGTAAGTACGGTCTTGTCATCTTGGGCGCAGTCGAAAGATCTCATGGTATGGGTAAGTACGGGAATATTATGTAATCAACGCCCTATTATAACCCTGCTTTGAAATTTCTCCGTTCCGCGCGCCGCAGGCGCGCTTAAAATGGCAGTAAAGCAACCGGGTTTTGTGTTTCCCCATGCGTTCGCGCCGCTCACTTTGTCGGAGTGATTGTTAAAATTAAACGCCCTTCGGGAACCAAAAGCATTCAACGGTTGACAAAATTTCCGCGGTAATGTATATTATATATAGTGCACGCTGTGTCGGGCAATTTTATTTTTCGGGAAATCAATTA
>CALVLX010000008.1 GCA_944341195.1 uncultured Clostridia bacterium | reverse complement strand
CTTAATTATTATACTTAAAAAATTATAAAATGCAAACTATTTTCGGGGTATTTTTAAAAAATTTTTTATGTGATGCATTTTATCATATCCGGACGGCACGACGGGCGATAATTTGCGCCCCTCCTTCCACTTCGTTCACCTCCGCGGAATTTATTTACTCCTCCGCAAGCCGCATAAAAAATTTTAAATTATTTTTTAAATATATATTGACATACTGTCAGAATAGTGTTATCATTTAATTACTGACAGTGTGTCAGAATACATTCTTATCTAATGAGGACTGATATGTTAGGTAATTTTTCTTATTGCAACCCCACAAAACTCTATTTCGGAGAAGGTGCCGTTAAATACCTAAACGACGAACTGCCCAAGTACGGCAAGAATGTCGTGCTCATATACGGCAGCGGTTCGATAAAAAAGAACGGCATTTACGACGAAGTTATGACAATTTTAAACGCAAACGGCAAAAATGTTGCGGAAATTTCGGGAGTTATGCCAAACCCTACCCTTGCAAAGCTCTATGAAGGCGTTGAGATAGCCCGCAAGGCCAAGGCCGATCTTTTGCTTGCCGTGGGCGGCGGCTCAGTGTGCGACTATGCAAAGGCCGTATCCGTTTCGGTCAACTGCGATGAAGATCCCTGGGAAAAATATTACGTGCGCTTTGAAGAGCCGACATGCGAAACGCTTCCCCTGGGGTGCGTACTCACCATGGTTGGCACGGGTTCGGAAATGAACGCCGGCGCCGTCATTACAAATACGCAGACAAAGATGAAAGTAGGACACGTCTTTGCGGATGAAAAGATAATGCCCAGATTTTCCGTGCTCGATCCCAAATACACACTCACGCTGCCCCACTACCAGATGGTGGCGGGAATATATGATATTTTCAACCACATATGCGAACAGTACTTTTCCGGCGAGGACGACAACACCAGCGACTACATATCGGAGGGGCTGATGCGTTCGCTCCTCCACTCTTCGCGCATAGCCAACAGGGATATGAATGACTACGAGGCGCGCTCGAATATAATGTGGACGGCGACGTGGGCGCTTAATACCCTTGTTTCGCGCGGAAAGACGACAGACTGGGAAGTGCACATGCTCGGCCAGGCCGTTGGCGCCCACACCAACGCGACGCACGGCATGACGCTTGCCGCCGTATCGCTCGCATACTACCGCCACATCATGCCATACGGACTCAAAAAATTTGTCAGGTTTGCTCAAAATGTGTGGGATGTGAATACCTCCGGCAAGACGGAAAGAGAGATTGCCGAAGAGGGGCTTAAAGCAATGGAAGGCTGGATGAAGGAATTGGGACTTCCCATGAACATCTCCGAACTGGGTGTCACGAGCGACATGATAGAAAAAATCGCTGACAGCACTCTGGTTATGACGGGCGGATATAAGACGCTTGACAGGGATGAAATTATAGAAATTTTAAAGGAGAGCCTTTGAGGCGGTAAAACCATGGCAGGTAAAATTTTAGTTGCATATTTTTCTGCAAGCGGAAGGACGCGGAGAGCGGCAGAAGAAATTGCCTGGGGCGTTGGCGGAGAGCTGTACGAGATAACTCCACTCCATCCGTATACCGACGCCGACCTCGACTGGAACGACAAGAACAGCCGCTCGACCGTTGAAATGAACGACGATACATGCCGTCCCGCCATTGCGGGCGCACTGCCGGACATCGCCCGGTACGACACGATATTTATCGGATTCCCCGTATGGTGGTATGTGGAGCCGCGCATAGTCGATACATTTGTTGAAAGCTGCGACTTTACCGGAAAAGTGCTCATACCATTTGCAACATCGGGCGGCAGCGGCATATCGGGAGCCGAAAAGAGGCTCAAATCACTCTGTCTGAAAGCCGACCTGAGAGCCGGCAAACTTGTAAACAGCGGCGCCGCGGCATGGGCACGGAAGGCGCTGAAGGGGTGAACGATGCCTGCAGGTTCACAAAAACTGACGGCCGCGCGCAGGGAAGAAATTATCGACGCCTGCGCGCAGCTGTATGAAATCATGCCCTTTAAAAAGATAACTTTGGGCACTATAGGGCAAAAGACCTCCTTTACACGCACTTCCATCTACAATTATTTTGAGACAAAAGAAGAAATTTTTTTAGCTCTTCTAGAGAGGGAATACAGAGCCTGGGTTGCAGACCTGAGGGAACTTAGCCTATGCGAGATGCCAAAAGCGCAATTTCCGGCGGCCTTTTCATCCGTTTTGGAGAGGCGCAACTGTATGTTAAAACTCATGTCGATGAATCTATACGATCTGGAATCGGGCAGCAGGATCGAAAATCTTGTATCGTTCAAGCGGGAATACAACAATTCCATGCGCGCCGTTACAGACTGCCTGCAGATGCACTATCCGTTCATCACGGACGAGGACGCACAGCAATTCATCTATGCCTTCTTCCCCTTTCTGTTCGGCATCTATCCGTATACATCTGTGAGCGAGAAACAGCATAGAGCCATGACAATCGCGGGCGTTGAATACAGAAAACATACCGTGGCGCAGATTACCTGCTCGCTTGTGGAAAAACTGATAGAGAGCTTAAAAAAAGGGAAAGGTTAATAAATAAAGGTCATCCCATCCTTAACTAAAAACTTGCCCTGAAAAGCGGGCAGTGTTAACCCTGTAAATTATAATTATTTTACAGCAAAGTTTATAAACACCGTCAATGATTTGCTTACCTGAACACATAAACAAGTAACCCTCCCGCATGGCAGGAGGGTTACTTGTTTGTCCCCGAATAAGTGAAATACTCCCGCACGAGTTCTTTGCCGCCGCTCTTTTGAACAATACCATTTGCGATAAGGTACGCCCTATCGCATAGAGCTTCGGCACAGCACACATCGTGGGTAATCGTGATCATCGTGTTGCCCGTCTGTCCGTGGAGCTTATTGAGTATCTCCACCATTTGGCAAAGCCCGTCGTAGTCCTGTCCCACCGTCGGTTCGTCCAAAAGCAAAACTTCGGGTTGGCACGCGACGACCGCGGCAATGGAAACGCGGCGTTTCTGCCCTTCGGAGAGCGACTGCGGGTGACGATGCCACAAGTGTTTAATACCGAAAAGTTCGGCGATATGCTCGGCATATTCGGGCGAGGACGCGCCGAAGTTTATCTCCTTTTCTACCGTCGGCATAAAGAGCTGGTAG
>CALVLX010000007.1 GCA_944341195.1 uncultured Clostridia bacterium | reverse complement strand
TGCGGGGCAACGCCAATTTATGGGGTGAAATATACTATTAAGTACAGCAGTTGAGAGGGGGATTAGTATTTCCTTCCGACAGGAGCCGTATGGCTCCTTTTTTATTGGCGGCTGTTATGATAAGCATTAATTTTATAATACTGCCGTACTTACTCCAACTTTGAGATCTTTCGACCGATTTTTTCGTGTCATTTCGACCGAGCGAAGCGAGTGGAGAAATCTCAAAGCTGGATTACAATAGTGCATTAATTAAATAATATTCCCGTACTTACCCCAACTTTGAGATCTTTCGACGACGCCGCGTAAAACGCGGCTGCTCAAGATGACATAGTGCGGGGTTTATTTATTGTTTTGAGATCTTTCGACGACGCCGCGTGAAACGCGGCTGCTCAAGATGACGTAGCACGGGGTTTACTTATTGTTTTAAGGCCTTTCAACTGCGCTCAAGATAAAATCGCACGGGCTTATTCCAAAACCGCCTTTGTGCTATAACGACAGGTATTGAGCAAACATGCTTTCGGAACACCTTTTAAAAACGCTTTCGCGCTCACCCCTGAAAAATACTCTTCGGGAACACTCTGAACACTCCTAAAAAACTCTCTGAATACCCCTAAAAAATAGGGGTTGATTTTTTTGCCGACATGTGTTATAATTAAATGAATGAGAGCGCCGGTTTTCCGGCTGCGGGGGAGTAAATGGCGGATATCAGGGAGCTGAAAAAAATTTTATCGCCTTCAAAACAGCCCGATAAGCAGTTCTATCTCGACCTTCTCGACGGCGAAAAGCAGCGGGCATACGAGGAAGAACACCTCGGCGCCGTGCTTGTCATGCTCAAGGCGATATATATAAAAAAATTGCTCGACGGCATAAAGGCGGCCGAAGAGGAGAAGGGCGAGCTTCAGCGCGCCCCCGGTTACAATGCCGAAAAATACCGCCGCGTGCACGCTCTCAACGCGCAGATATCCGAATACCGGCAGAAGATAGAGGGCTACAAATGCTTTTTTGTGGAGCCCTACTTCGCGCGCATGGATCTCTATGACGACAAGGACGGCTACAACAGCTACTATATCGGCAAAAGGGGCGATTACGGGCTGGAGATAGTCGATTGGCGCGCCCCTCTTGCCAGAAAGTTTTATCAAAAGAGCCAGCTTGGCTTCACCATAAACGAATTTGTCTACAAACTCATTCTCCGCCGCGCCCTGCGCGTGCACAACGGCAAACTCCTCGATTTTCAGAACGAATATCTCCGGCTGGACGACTACCTCACCAAAGAGGAGATAGGCGGACGGGACGAGAGCGTAATATTCGATCCCTTCTTAAAGGACATCTTAAAGAGCCGCAAGGAAAAGCAGGAGATCTGCGACATAATAGAGACCATTCAGGAACAGCAGTACAACATCATCACCGCGCAGGAAAACGAACAGTTCGTCGTCCAGGGCGTCGCCGGTTCGGGCAAGACGATGATAATGCTGCACAGGCTGTCCTATCTCATGTACAACGACGAGAGCATAAAGCCTTCAAACGTGCTCGTCATCACCCCCTCCGATTCCTTTAACGCCTTCATAGACGAGCTTTCGCAGGTGCTGGAACTTGAAAAGGTAAAAACTTCCACTCTGGATAGTTACTTTCTCGCCCTCCTCAAAAATCAGGGCGTAGATATGGAGGGCAAGATAAGTTACCATGCCGAAGTCAGCAGCGACTATCTGGCCTACGTGTATTCGCCCAGGTTCGCCGCCGATACGGCAAAAAAGCTGCAAAAGATATATTCGGGAGTGCGTGCAATGCTCTCCCGCGAGGTCGGCGGACAACTCATAGACAGCGTAATATCCTGCGCCGAACGCCAGACGGCCGAATATGAGCGCATCAAAAACGCGTCCGTCAGGGTGCGCCGCTGCGTGCTGGGCGAAATCAAGGAAAAGCCGGACGGCGGGCTGTATTACACAAAGCCCATGCGTTCGCTCTTCAACTGCCTTTCGGACGTAAACGAGTTTCTGCGCATGAACGAGAGCGAAAAACGCATGGATAATTACGCCTATTTCTACCGCCAGCTGCTCTCGTTCTATAAATCGCTGCGCTTCATCCGCCGCTACGGCGAAAAGATTTGCCTCGCCGCGGTGGAAGACCTGCAAAATCTTTCGGACGCCGTCGAAAAGGAAATTTTCGATCTCAAGCGCTATAAGATAAATATTGGCGGAAGGGAGGAGTACACCTATCCCGACAGGATAGCAAAGCGCGGCGAGCTGAAAAAGGAGATAGAGGCCACAATATCGCGCGTCGAAAGCATATTGTCGCAGTTTGCCGCCGTCTTCGATTTTGCCGAAGTGGCAAAGGGGGAAGGGTATCTGGTGCGCATCGGCAAGTGCGAAGACACGGTCGATCTCATCCGCTTTTTCTACAGGGAGATAGTAAAGCCCGTAAAAACCCGTTACGGAGTGACCAACCGCGCCATGTTCCGCGCCGACGTGTTTGCGCTGTGCTCCCTTCTCGTCGCCCTCGGGTTCGATCTCTCGCCCAAGTACGCCTTTGTGTTCGTGGACGAAGCCCAGGATATATCCCCCGCCGAATACGACGTCTTGAGGCGCGTGAACGGCGAGGCGTGCTTCAACGTCTTCGGCGACCTCAAGCAGAATATAACGCCCTACCGCGGCATCGGGGACTGGAGAGATCTCGGCTACAAGGTGTACGAACTCACGCAGAATTACCGCAACACAAATCAGATAGTCGAATACGTCTCGGGCAAACTGGGCATAGAAATGCAGCCCATAGGTCTTTCGGGGGACGGAGTGGAGTGCATAGCCCCCAAGAGCGTCGGGCGCTATCTTTCGGATAAAAAGGGGCTCAGGGCCGTTATCACGTCCGAAGCCAACCTCGAAAAATTCACCCGCAAGGCCTACAACGTCGTGCGCGAAAGCGGGGTAATATCCAAGAGCAAAATAAATATCATGACCGTTTACGAGAGCAAGGGGCTGGAGTTCACCGCCGTCGCTGTGGTGGACGGCGACATGACCGTCAACGAAAGGTATATCGCCTATACCCGCGCGCTCAAGGAACTTGCCGTGGTCAGGCCGCCCTCCGCGCCCGTGTGACGCTGTTGTGAAAATGTGCGGCGGCATGTTAAAACGGTAGACTTAAACTGCCGCTTGTGCTAAAATACTATAGTCCGATTGTTCAGGCAAAAAAATAAATTTCAGGGGAAATCATTATGTGGCACGAATACCTTTTCAGGGTGCTCAGCATAGTCAACTATGCCATACTCATCGTCATAGCCATCCCTCTTTTAGTGCAGATATGCTATGTGCTCTTCTGCTTCGTCAAAAAGAAGACGTGGCCGAAGAGCGATAAAAAGGGCAGGATAGCCTATCTAATTCCCGCCCACAACGAGGAGGACGTCATCGCCGATACGGTAAAGAACGTGCTCGGCGGCCAGGACTATCCCAAGGACAAGTTCGATGTCTTCGTCGTGGCGCACAACTGCACCGATCAGACCGCGCGCATAGCCCGCGAGGCGGGGGCGATAGTGCTCGAACTCAACGATCCCGATCCCGCCCACCGCATGGCGCTCTATCCGTTGAAGCACGGCATAGAACATATAATAAACATCACCGATAACCCCTACGATCTCGTCGTTCACCTCGATGCGGATAACCACATCAACGCGCAGTTTTCCTCGCTCATGAACGACGCCTACCAGGCGGGAGTCGATTTCGCCCGCCCCTACGAGGGCGCCAAAAACGCCGCGCAGAACTTCTTCACCAAGGCCTGCACCATGTTCTATGTGTTTGAATCGCGCTACGGCAGCAGGGTGAGGGAGCGTCTCGGCCTCGCCGCCCACGTCAACGGCAGCGGCGCCACAATGAGCGTGCGCATGTTGAAGGCCACGGGGGGATACGACTGTCAGACCATCTCGGACGACGCCGAATACTATTTCAACCGCCTTCTGGACGGGTACAAGGGGCACTATGTCGAAGACGCCGTCGTCTCGGAGGATATGCCCTCGTCTCTCAAGGATACATACAACCGCAACAAGAGGATAGGCAGCGGCAGCGTGGCGCTGTTAAAGCCCAAACTTTCCAAACTTCTCAAAAAGTTCTTTACCTCGGGCGATCTCTCCTGTCTAGAAGTTGTCATGTCGTATTCCTTCCTCTTTTTCACCGTGCTCCTGTGCGTGTGGTTCCCGCTGTACTATATCTATCACTTCACATACCTCGCCTTTGCCGCATACGGGGGGATGCAGCTTTCGCTCTTCACCGCAGCATTGTGCCAAAGCATTCTGTGGAACACGCTCATTGTCGGCGGCAGCATACTCATAGGGCTTTTCGTGTTCTTCGGGTATGTACAGGCGCTCTTTCTCGTAATCACGGACTATAAAAAGATAGGCGCGAAAAAGCGCAGCGAGCTCATAGGCGCGGTGCTGTGGTTCCCCTTCTTTTTAATAGTCTATTCCATAACCATATGTATGGGCACTATGTCCAAACCCACATGGGGCAAGGCCAAGCGCAATACAAAGTAACAAAGGAGCTGTGCGCATTTTGGAAGGCAATTACGCGCTCGAAATCAAAAATTTAACAAAGTCATACGGCAAGGTGAAGGCGGTGGACGACATCTCCTTTTCGGTAGTCCGCGGCAGCCTGTTCGCCTTTCTGGGCGTCAACGGCGCGGGTAAGTCCACCACCATAAACATAATCTGTTCCATTCTCGATAAGGATGCGGGCAAGATATACGTCGGCGGGCGCGATCTCGACGGCGATACCCGCCAGATCAAACGCGATATAGGCATAGTCTTTCAGACTTCGGTGCTCGATAAGGAACTGACCGTCCTTCAGAATCTTGAAATCCGCACGGCCTTCTACGGCCTCGGCAAAAGGGAAAAGAGGGATAACATCGCCAGCATAATCGAGCTTCTGGAACTCGAACCCATCTTGAAGAGACCGGTCAAGAACCTCTCGGGCGGACAGATGAGGCGCGTGGATATAGCCCGCGCCATGGTGCACCGCCCCAAACTGCTCATTCTCGATGAGCCCACCACGGGGCTCGATCCCAAAAACCGCCGCATAGTGTGGTCGCTCATAGACAGGATACGCGAGGAGACGGGCATGACCGTCTTTCTTACCACGCACTACCTCGAAGAGGCCGAACTTGCCACCGACGTCGTCATCATGGATAAGGGCAGAATAATCGCCCGCGGCACGCCCAACGAACTCAAAAACGCCTATTCCTTCGATACTCTCGCAAGCTATATGCCGGCCGACGAAAATTTCGACCGCGCGCTTAAAGAGGGGGGATATTCCTATGTGTACGACATCGAACAGGGCGCCTACCGCATCAGGATAGCCGATACCGCCGCGGCAAAAAAGCTCATGGCCGACTACCCCCTGTATACCGCCGACGTCGAAATTTTAAAGGGCAAGATGGACGACGTCTTTTTGAACGTGACGGGCAGGGATATAACCGTAACGGAGGAAGAAGATGGCGGCAAAAACTAAGACAAATTACATCGAACAGCTTGCCAGCCTCACAAGGCGGCATCTGCTGGTGTTCATAAACAGCAGGATGCGCGTGTTCTTCACGCTCATGGTGCCCTTCATAATCTTTGTCATATATATTTTCTTTCTGCGCGACCTCGAACTCATGGCAATAGAGCCCGTGCTCGCGCAATACGGCATGGATGCCTCCGATCCAGGGCTGGTAAAATACGTCTACACGCTCGTCGATTCGTGGATGCTCTCGGGCATAGTGGCCATGTGCACCATCACCGTTTCGCTGCAGATAAACAACATAACCGTGAGCGACAAGGAGAACGGCATCAACCGCGATTTTGCGTCCTCGCCCGTCTCCTCCAACGTGCTCATCCTGAGTTACTTTCTGGCAAACTTCATAATAACGCTTGTCGTCTGCCTCGTCTTTCTCATAGTCTGCTTCATATACCTTGCCGCCATCGGCGAACTCATTATTACGTTCTCTTCCGTGTTCGCCATACTCGGCGTGCTCGTATACGCCTCGATAAACAGCGTGCTGTTCACGGTGTTCATCTGCTCGTTCATCTCGCGCGATTCCACCATGGGCAGCGTCATAACCATATTTTCCACGGCGATAGGCTTTCTGATAGGCGCATATATGCCCCTCTTCATGATGCCCGAAGCCGTTCAGTACGTCTGCGGCTTCGTGCCCGGCACTTACGCCTGCGCGCTCTTCAGGTACGCATTTATGAGCGACACGATAAACGCCATGGCGGCGTATGTGAACAACGCCGAACTCATGGCCGAACTCACCGGCAGCTTCGGATATAACCTCAATTTCTTCGGCTATATCGTAACTCCCGGCTACCAGGCGCTGGCGCTGACTATTTTCACGGTGCTCCTTGCCGCCCTCAATATCGTGTTTGGCAAGTACCTCACCGCCGTCACGGGCGGCATGTCCATAAAGATATTTTCCAAAAAAGAGAAGGCGGCAAAGCATTCTTCCGATGCCGCCGGAGGGGAGGGAAGCGATTGAGCCGTCGCTGCGATATACAGGCTCAAAAGTCCGCCCGCGCAAAAATTTGCGCGGACGGACTTTTTTTTGTCTCCAACTGTTGAAAAATGCGCGCCGCTGTGTTATAATTGAAGAGTAAAATTCACTTTCAAGGATTTGGTATGGCAGCGAATAACAAAAAGAAACCCCAACTCGATCTCATTGAACTGGACGGAGAGCTCTTAAACTTCGTTTCGTATGCAACCTATTTCAACCGCATACCCCTGTTTACCACACTCCGCGTCTACAATAACGGCGAAGAGGATATCGAAAACGTCGTCATCGCCATCTCGGCAGATAGTTCCATTGTCATGCCGGCCAATATCAGTCTGCCCCTCATTCCCGCGCAGAGCAGCACGGAGGTAAAGTCTCCCTCGCTCCTCAATCCCAAATTCCTTGCCGACTTAAAGGAAGTCCAGCCCTGCAAGATCTTCGTAAAGGTCACTTGCGGCAAAAAGGATATCTGCTCCATCGAAGCGGGCGTCACCGCTCTGCCCATGGATATGTGGAGCGGCATGTCGGGCAGCGTCGAAATGCTCTCCGCTCACGTCCGCCCCAAACTCTCCGATTGTCAGAAGGTGCTTGCCGAAGCGGGGCTCCAGCTCAAAACGTGGGGCTATTCACAGGAGTGGTCGGGCTATGCCGGCAACGATAAAAACGCCGTGCGCGGCGGAATAGCTTCGGTATATTCGGCAATACGCAACCTCAATATCGAAAGGGGGGAGGAGAGCGATCTCTCCCTTCCCGTCACCGTCGGCAACACGGCGGAAATAGTCGAAGAGCGCATGGCTACCCCCCTCGGGATGGCCTGCTTCGCCGCGTCCTGTCTGGAGGCGGCAAAACTCAATCCCGTCATTGTGCTCGGCAAAAACAAGATAGGCGTGGGCGTGTGGCTGTACGAAAGCTGCTTCACCACCACGCTGCAGGACGATATGTCCGTCGTGGAGCGGTACATTGCCGACGGCGTCAACAACCTCGCCGTGGTCGATGTAGATGATCTCTTCGCCCACAAAAACGCCAGCTACACCACCAGCGCGGCGCACTTCGCTTCCGCCCTCACGGCAAAGAAGTTCGAACTCTGCCTCGATATAAAGCGCTGCCGCATAGGCGGCGTCTTCCCTATGCCCATAAAGGTCAGGAGCGGTTCTTCGTACGAAATTCTCGAAGACAAGCAGTTTTCCTACGATTCCCGCCCCGAAGACATCATCGACGCCGATAAACTCAATCTCGGGCGCGAGGCCTCAAAGGATAAGAACTGGGAGAGGAGGCTTCTGGATCTCTCCCTCAAAAACAACCTTCTCGCCTTCAGATACCGCCGCGATACCATACATCTTCTGACGTACGACGCCTTCTCTTTCCTCGAAAAGGTGGCCGACCGCGAAAAACTCACCGTCCGCGCCAACGCCAACCAGATAGAGGGCGCGCTCTACTTCGGCGGCGGGCAGAAACTCAAGACGCTGGCAGAGCTCATCGATATAGAACTCGGGCAGGGCGTAGTCCGCTCCTATTCCCGTGCGGAAACGCTCCTGGAAAACGCCACCACGCTCATCCGCAAGGCGCGCTCCACGCAGGAGGAAGTGGGCGCCAACACTCTCTTCATGGCGATAGGTTTCTTAAAGTGGAACAGCGCCGACGACAGGGAATTCAAGTATGCACCCCTCGTGCTCATGCCCGTAACTCTAAAAAAGACCAAGACGCAGGGCATAGAGGTCGAACTTTCGGATGACTTCCAGGTCAACACAACACTCCTAGAATTCTTAAAGGTGGAATTCGGCATAGACGTGCGCGGAATAGAGGGGGCAAATCTCACCCCTTCCGAAATTCTCGCCGTCATCCGCTCCAAGACGGCAAACATGAGCGGCTGGCTCGTCTACGACGACATCTATATAGCCCAGTTCACCTTCACGCGCTATGCGATGTGGGCGGACGTGCGGCAGAATATGCCCGTATATAAGAACAATTCCCTCATCGCAAGCCTGCTCTCCAACACCAACAAGCTGGGCGAAAACAAACTTTCGGGCGTGGACGAGGACAAGAGCGATCCCGAAGACATCCTCATCCCGCTCGCCTGCGATTCCTCGCAGTACGCCGCCGTGTCCGAGAGCGCAAAGGGCACCACGTTCGTCCTCCACGGCCCTCCCGGCACGGGCAAGAGCCAGACGATTACCAACATAATAGCCAACGCCGTCTACTCGGGCAAGCGCATACTCTTCGTGGCCGAAAAACAGGCCGCGCTCTCCGTCGTCAAAAAGCGTCTGGACGAGATAGGCATAGGCGAATTCTGCCTCGAACTCCACTCTGGCAAGTCGGCGCAGAAGTCGGAGATAGTGCGCACCATAGAGGGCACTCTCGCCCTCAAGGACGACTATTCGGAGGGCGAAAAATTCTCCGCCGACGCGCACAAGATCGTAGAGGACAGGGAGAGGCTCAAAGCGCCCCTCATGGCGCTCCACAAAAAGCGCCGCCTCGGCTGCTCTGTATACGAGGGCATAATATACTACCTTCAGAACAAGAACGCCCCCGAACTCGTCAATATCGAATCGACGTTCTATGACGGACTTACCGCCAAAAAGCTCGCCGAATACGAGAGTATGCTCCTCACGGCGCAGGCCGCCGCAAAGGAGTGCGGCGGAGTATACCGTTCGCCCTTCACCGGCGTAAACATCGATGCGTGCGACGAAAAGGTGCAGGCTTCAGTGCTGTGCGCGGCCGAAGTCGTGCTGGCCGAACTAAGGCACCTCAAAAATTACCTGGGGCTCTTCCTCGATACTTTCAATCAAAAGATTTCCGCCTTCACCACCAAAAAGCTCGAAGGCATGGTGGATATATGCACCGTCCTCAAGGAGGACAGATTAAAGACCTTCTTCAGCTGCGACGAGAGCGATTTTTATGTGTTCTTCAACGCCAATCTCCGCTACGATGCCGAAGTGCGCAACTGGTTCACCCGCTTCAAGAGCCTTCCCGAACTCGGCAAGCTGGCCGACAGCATAGAGAGCGAAATAGAAAACTGGGGAGGCAACTACCGCTCCTCGCGCATACTTTTAAACGTAATAAAGCGCATCAACCGCTGCGCGCGCACTCCCATGGCCGAGAGCGAGGAACTGGAGTGGATAAAGCGCGCCTACGAAATAGAGCAGGCCAGGAACAAGATACTCGGCTTCACAAACCTCTCTTCGGCATTCCTCGGCCTCGGCAACACCATAAACGATAAAAAGCGCGATGACTTCATGCGCCCCATCTATTCGCTCCATCAGAGCTGTGCGGGCGTGTTCATGGATTACAACGGCGACGCCTTCAACAGCGTGTGCGCACGCGCGGCCGACGGCTATCTCAAGCCCCTTCTCACGGGCTTCATAACGGCGGCGGTGTCCTTCGTAAAGGCCTGCAACCACTTCAACTCGGTCATCAAGTGCGATAAAAACCTCGTCGGCGACGACGATCTCTTCGATTACTACACGGCCAAGTGCACCGCGCTCATAGACAGCATAGACATGCTCCCCGCGTGGTGCATGTACAAGGCAACGGCCAAAAAGCTCAACTCAAGCGGCCTCACATTTATCACCGACGCTATGGAGTCGGGGCAGATTAGCGGCGAAAGGATACTTTCCGCCTTCCGCAAAAACGTCTACCGCAACTTTATTCAGACCAACATACCCGCCGATGAAAATCTTTCGGCCTTCTCCGCGGCCCTGCAGGACGAGACCGCGCGCGACTTTTCGCAGGTTCTGGAAGAGTTCGCCTCTCTCACGCGCAACCGCATAAGGCACACGCTCATTTCGCGGCTGCCGTCGTCGCAGACGGAGGGCCCTCTCGCCCTGGAACTCATGGCGTTCAACCGCCAGGTAAAGGGCAACATGCGCGGCTTCAACCTGCGCAGCCTGTTCACCGACTTCCCCGAACTTTTAAAGGTTGTGGCGCCCTGCCTTCTCATGAGCCCTTCAACCGTCTCGCAGTATCTCCCGCCCGATCCCGCCCTCTTCGATATAGTCGTGTTCGACGAGGCGTCGCAGATGCCCACGTGCGAGGCCGTTCCCTCGCTCGCCAGGGCAAAGAGTGCCGTCATCGTGGGCGATCCCAAGCAGATGCCGCCCACGTCCTTCTTCGTCAACATGGAGACGGACGACGACAATCTGGAGACCGAAGATCTCGAATCCGTTCTCGATGACTGCCTCGCCCTCGGCATACCCGAAAAGCACCTCAACTGGCACTACCGCTCCAAGCACGAAAGTCTGATAGCCTTTTCAAATATCATGTACTATTCGGGCAGGCTGTGCACCTTCCCCTCGCCCGACGCAATGGACAGCCGCGTAAAGCTGCACTTTGTCCCCAACGGCGTGTACGAGCGCGGCGCGGCCAAGGTGAACAGGCTGGAGGCCGAAGAACTCGTCAACGCCGTCATCGCGCGGCTCAAAGATCCCGCAAAGCGCCGCTCGTCGCTGGGCGTCGTCACGTTCTCCACGCCCCAGCAGGTGTACATCGAAAAGCTGCTCTCCAAGCGCATAACGGCAATGGGACTGGAGGAGGCGGCATACGAACGCGAAGAGCCGCTGTTCATAAAGAATCTCGAAAACGTTCAGGGCGACGAGAGGGATGTGATCATGTTCTCCGTCTGCTACGGCCCCGACGCGGCCGGCAGGATCTCCCTCAATTTCGGCCCCCTCAACCAGCTCGGCGGCTGGAGGCGCCTCAACGTCGCCGTGTCCAGGGCAAGGGAGGAGATGATAATCTTCTCTTCCATGCGCTATTCCATGATAGACCTCTCGCGCACCACCTCGCGCGGCGTGGCCGGGTTAAAGGCCTTCCTCGAATTTGCCGAAAAGGGCAGAACGACCATTGCCCAGCCTTCGGATGAGATGATAATAAACCGCAACGGCATAGGTAAGTATGTGGCGGCCGAGCTCGCCCCCTACGGCTACGAGTGTCGCACCGACGTGGGCGTGTCCGACTTCAAGATAGACGTCGCCGTCGTCGATCCCAAAAACAAGCACAACTTCATCCTTGCAATTCTCTGCGACGGCACAACAGAGTTCTCCGTAAAGGATCGCTCCGTCATGCAGGTGCAGACCTTGAAGCGCAACAACTGGAATGTCATAAAACTCTATTCCATCAACTTCTTCAACAATCCCAAGCGCGAGATCAAAAAGATAAAGGAATACCTCGATAAGCTCACGTCCACGCAGAAGGCCACGGCCAACACGTTCAAAAAGAACTACCGCTTCGCCAAGCTGGATGAGCGCTCTCTGGATGCCGCCGCCATCCTCGGCGGCGAAAACGACGGGGATATAATCAAGGTCATCCGCTCGATAGTCACCGCCGAAGAGCCCATTTCCGCGCAGTTCCTGGCAAAGCGCGTGCTCTCCGTCTACGGCATAACAAAGTACGGCACTAAGCTCGAAAACAAGATCTCCTCGCTCGTGTCCGCCTGCGCGTTCAAGAGCGTCTCCATGCTCGGCAATACCTACTATTATAAGACGGATAAGATAACTTCCTACGACCGCTACCGCGTGGAGACTTCCACCCAGGTGCGCACGTCGGATACCGATTTCACTCCCTTCGACGTCATTTCTCTCATCAAGGCCCTGCTTCTCGACAAGGTGAGCATGTATTCGGATGAGCTCGTCACCGCCGTGGTAAAACAGCTCGGCGTGCCCCGCGTTTCGGATAAACTCACGGCCTTCGTCAACGCCTGCGTAGACCAGGGAGTGGGGGAGGGACTGTTCATCCGCAGCATATCCGACAGGATATCCTTGAGCTGACCATGCACCGCACGGGTAAACTAGTCAATTTCAGACTGCCCTTCGCCGCCGCCGTATCAATGGCGTGCGGCGTTGCGCTTTCTTACGCCCTGTTAAGGCTGGGCGCAAGCTATCTGTGGCTGGCTGTCTCGCTGCCCGCGGCGGCCGCGGGAATGATAGCCGCAAATCTCTTTTCGCGCACTTCAAAGGGCATAATATTTTACGCCGTAACCGTCGCATTCTTCTTGTTCGGCGCCATATATGCGGCGGTCATTCTGTCCGCCATAGTCTCCGCGCCAAGTATTGACGGCGCGGCGCAAGTGACGGGAGTGGTGCAGTCTGCGGGCGTCACGTCCTCAAGTTCGGATTATATCGTCCTAAAGGACGCAACGGCGGGCGGCCTGCCCCTCGGCGGCAAGGTCATCGTCTATCTCTCGGAGGATGCGGGCGGGGCGGTTTATCCCGGCTACACCGTAACCCTTTCGGGCTCGCTCTCGCGGTACGACCTCATCTCCTACGGCGCCATAAACTACCGCGTTCAGGACGGCATTCTGTATTCCCTGTCCTCGTCGGGCAGGCTGCAATACAGCTACGGTTTTTCACTGTTCGGCGCCATACGTTCGGGCATATACAAAATATTGTTCGGCAATCTCGATTACGAGGCGGCGGCCATATCCTACGCCATGATTACGGGCGATACGTTCGGCATATCCGAACAGACTCTGGATAGTTTCCGCTACGGCGGCGTGGCCCACATCTTCGCAGTCTCGGGCATGAACATAACGCTGCTGTATATGGTCGTCACGGCCCTCTTCAGGCGGCTGCGCGTCAACAGGTGGGCGGGCGCTCTCGTCAGCCTCGCCGTAGTGTTCGTGTATACGGGCGTGTGCGCGTTTGCCCTTTCGGCGGTCAGGGCGGCCATAATGTGCGCCGTCGCTTCGGTTGCCTCACTCGTCTACCGCAAATACGACGGCCTCAACTCCCTGTCCGTCTCCGTCATCCTCATTCTCTGCGTCAATCCCGTAAATCTCTTCGATATCGGTTTCATTCTCTCCGTGTCGGCAATGGTGGGCATAATCTTCCTCTCGCCGGGGCTCAACCGCCTTCTCCGCCGCCTGCCGGCGGGCCTTCGCTCCAACATATCCATGAGCCTTTCTTCGCAGGTCTCAACGCTGCCCGCCCTGCTGTTAACGTTCGGCTACATCTCGGGCGCGGGGCTCATTCTCAATATCGTCGTGCTGCCCCTTCTGTCCTTTCTCTACGTCGTCATCTTCGCGTGCACGGCGCTGTGCGCGGCGGTGCCTCCGCTGGCAGGCTACGTCCTGCCGGCCGTCGTTCTTCCCCTTCAGGCCACAACGGGTTTCTTCGTCTCGTCCGGGTTCGAAAATTCCCTCATCTCGGCCTACGGCGGCTGGTGGCTGGCCGCAATAGCCTTTATCGGCGTCGCCGCTCTCTCGGATAAGTTCAATTTCCGCCGCTCGGTGCGCGCCGCCGTCGGCGGAATATGCGCGCTGTGCTTTTTTATCGTCGTCATCTTCGGCGGCACGGTGTACCAAGGTCAGACGCGCGTCATAGCCGCGGGGTACAGCGGCGGAGGCATGGTGCTCGTCCGCACGCCCTCGCGCACGTCGCTCATTCTGCTATGCGACACCTATTCCGGCGGCGTCGAAACGTTTGTCAACCGCTATGCGCCGGGCGGAGTGGACGACCTAATCATTCTCGGCGGAGAGGACAGCGCCGCCTACTACTACGAATGCGGAATTTCCGCGCCAAACACGTGGCTCGCCCCTGCGCAGACTCCTCCCGTCGGGCTGGACGGAACAAAGGTAAATTATCTGTCGCAGTTTACGTTGGACGGCACATATTATTCGTTTACCGATAGCTACACCGTCACATTCCGTGCACAAGACGTCCTCTTTGCCGTCTCCGCGGGGGAGGGGGAACTGCCCGCGTGCGACCTCGCCGTGACGCTTTCGCCTCTGCGCGCCGAAAACGCGCTCACCCAGGCGTGTTTTGCCGGAGGGGCGGGGCAGTTCGACCTTTATGCGCAGGGATGCTTGCAATTTATCGCAAACGGTGGTAAACTTGTAGTACTAAACCCCGCGTCCGTACAGTGAGAAGCATATGAAGTATACCGAACTCAAAAACGACATATCCCAAAGCGACCGCCGCATATATCTCTTTGAAGGCGACGACGCCTATTTTCTCACGCACGGCGAAGAGCAGGTAAAGCGCGCCTTTCTCACCATGCCACAGCTCAACTACACGTCCTTCGATGGCTCGTCCCTCAAGGGCGGCGCGCTCACCGAACTCACTTCGGCAATGGCAGCATACCCCTTCATGGCCGAAAAGCGCATAGTCAGGGTGGGCGAGTTCTATCCCTCGGAGGCCGATTACGACAGGTATTTAAAGCAGGCCTTTGAAAACTGTCCGTCCACGACCATTCTCATCATAGTCAACCGCGGCGCGGGCAAGGGCGCCGCACTTAAAAGAAAAAAGTGCATAACCTATGTCGATTGCTCGCGCACGGATGAAGATACCGTCACGCGCTGGGTGTATGCAACGCTCAAACGCGCGGGGATATCCGCCGACGTACAGGCCTGCCGCAACGTCGCCGCCTACTGCCTGTGCGATATGTCGCGCGTGGCCGGCGAAGTCGAAAAGATAAGGGAATACGGCGCAAATCCCGTCACCACGGAGGTGGTGGACGAGCTCGTATACAAGGACGCCGATTACCGCATCTACGAGATGACCGACGCCATAGCCTATAAAAATTATTCCAAATTTCTCGCAATATTTTGCGAGCTCACTCAAAAATCTACCGATCGTCCCGCCATACTTGCCGCTCTTCACAAGTATTTTAAAAATCTGTACGTCATCCTTAATTCCGACAGTCAAAACGCCGAACTCGCCCAACAGCTCAAAATGCCCGAATTCGCTGTCAGGAAGAGCGCGGAAAGGGCGCGTTCGTTCGGCGGCGACAAATTGCTGGGATATATATCGGGGCTTTACGATATCTCCGCGCGTATGCGGTCGGGCAAACTTTCGGCCGACGGCGCCTTCTACGAATCTCTGGCCGTCGTTTTGTTCTCATAAATAACTCTCCGCGTGCAAAAAAATGCAAAATAGCCGCCCGATGAAAAATAATTGGCTCAAAACGCTTTATTTTTGCGCATAAAAATAATATAATCATATTAAGGATAGTATTGCCCTCAATATAATATTATCGCCTGATATTGTCGCCGCGCGGCGGGGCGGTCGCTCCCCCGCGAATGCGTGCATTTCAAGCGCACTTTATAAACCCCTTTCGGAGCTATTTGCATGGAAGCCTTTGTGCAGAAATTAACAGACATGTGGAACGGCATGGATTGGACGTATGCCGTGCAGTTCGTCGCTTTTGCGGCAATGTTCTATATCGTATTCAAAGTCCTCAAGGAAAATAAGGGCGGCAAGTTTACCGCCATACTCTGCATAGGCGTGTTCGTCCTCGGTCTCGCCTGCTCCTTTTCGGAAAACATCAGCTCCCAGACGCTGCTCATTCTCATCTTCATCGCAATAGTCGTGGTCGTCACCATGTTCAATGTCGAAATCAAGCGCGGTATGCTCGATTCGGGTGCGCGCAGGCACTTTTCCCATTCGGATATGACCGTCGGCCATATCGAAAAGATAATTCAGGAAACCATCCGCGCCGTGCAGGATATGTCCAAGACGAATACGGGCGCGCTCATCGTCCTTTCCAACGAAAACCTGCCCGAAGGAATAATTTCCTCCGGCACCGTCGTCAATGCCGATATAACCGCCCCCATGATCGAGGCCGTGTTCTATCCCAAGGCTCCCCTGCATGACGGTGCCATGATAATAGAAGGCGACAAAATCCACGCCGCCGGGTGTTTCCTCCCCATTATTCAAAACGACAATCTCCCCCAGGAGCTCGGCTCGCGCCACCGCGCCGCTCTCGGCGTAACTTCCGTCGCGTCCGTCACGGCGATCGTCGTCTCCGAAGAGACGGGCATAATCACCATCGTAAAGAACGGCGAAGTGCGCAAGCGATACGCCACGGATATCGATCTCAAAAACGCGCTGTCGCAGTATTACTGGTCTGATCTCACCGCCGAAAATTGAGGGGTTGAAAAACATATACTTCGCAATACTTTGTTGGGCTTGCGTTAGCCATCGGTCACATACGTCACTGTATGCTCCCTTCGGGCAATCCGCGCCCGCCTCGTCTTGCTCGCATCTGTTTTCCAAGTCGGGTACTTCGCAATACTTTGTTGTGCTTGCGTTCGCCCTCGGCTACGTGCGGCGGCGCCGTTTAACCGCCGCAACCGCTCATTTCATCGGCACTTTCAGTATATTGGCGGGTATACCCGCACAGGTGGATATAATGAAAAAGTTTTCCAAAATCATAAAGGACATCTTCACCAAAAACATCGATATAAAGCTCCTCGCCCTCGTCATGGCGGCATTGACGGTAGTCTTTATCAATATTCCCACCGCATAGGTAAATTCAATTAAATACAGGAGGCATCAACTATGTCCGCAATAAAGATTCCCCAAATTCTCCTGCCCACGGTAAGCGATCTCTCCGCATGGGCTGTCGTAGCCTGCGATCAGTACACCTCCGACGGCGAGTATTGGCGCAACTTAAAGGCCTTTGTCGGCGATAAGCCCTCCGCGCTCAATCTCATCTATCCCGAAATTTTCCTCGGCAACGACGACGAGGAGCGCATAAACGCAATTAACGAAGAGATGTATAATTACCTTCGCTGGGGCGTGTTCAGGGAAGTGGAAGGGCTTGTCCTCGTCGAAAGGACTACGCAGTCGGGCACGCGCAGCGGCATAGTGCTCTCCGTCGATCTGGAGGAATATTCATTCGAAAAGGACGCCGAAGCGCTCATCCGCTCCACCGAGGAGACCATTCTTGAGCGTATCCCGCCCCGCGTAAAAATAAGGCAAAACGCACCCATAGAGCTGCCGCATATAATGTTATTGTACGACGATCCCGAAAATACTGTGCTCTCCTGCGTCGGGCGCGGCCAAAAGCTCTACGACTTCGATCTCAACATGGGCGGCGGGCACGTCACAGGCACGCTCATCGCCAATCCCCAAGAGGTGATAGAAAAATTCAACTCCCTCGCCGAAGGCGCGCAGAGCGCCGGCAGGTACGGCACGGATAAGAAGGTAATGTTCGTAGTGGGCGACGGCAACCATTCGCTCGCCGCGGCCAAGGCCTACTGGGACAGCATAAAGATAGCCCTCACCGAAGAACAGCGCCGTGAGCATCCCGCGCGCTACGCCCTCGTGGAAGTAGTCAACCTCTACGACAAGGCGCTCAAGTTTGAACCCATACACCGCTTTGTCCGCACGGATAAGAGCGAACTCTTCGTCAAAAATTTGCCCCAAGAGGGCGAAGGCAGGGCGGTAATCGCCGTCGGCGGCCGGCGCGGAGCCGTTCATTTCCCCCAAAGTATACCCGAAGGAATACGCCTGACGGATGAATACATAGCGTCGTTTATAGAGCAGAACGGCGGCAGCGTGGACTATATCCACGGCCGCGAGGAGACCTTTGCCCTCTCCGAAGAGGGTGTCGGCATAGTTCTCCCCGCAATATCAAAGGAGCAACTGTTCCGCCTTGTGCTGGAGGGCGGCAACCTGCCCCGCAAGACCTTCTCGCTCGGCGACGGCAACGAAAAGAGATATTATATAGAGGCAAAGGCAATCAGATAGTAGTATTATGGCGCTTAAAGTTTGTAAATTCGGCGGCACGTCCATGGCGGACGGCCACACCATGACCAAAGTAAAAAAAATCATCGAAAGTGATCCCGACAGGCGTTTTGTAGTTGTTTCGGCTCCCGGAAAGCGCTTTTCGGGGGATACAAAAGTTACCGATCTCTTATATAAATGCCATGCCGAACTGATGGATCACGGCGACTGCAAGCTCGCCTTCGCGGATGTCCGCAGGCGGTTTGAAGGCATAGTAAAGGAACTCAATCTCGACTTCGACATCTCCCCCGTGCTGGACGATACCGAACGTCGCATAGAGGAGGAGAGGAGCGAAGAATTCACCGCCTCGCGCGGGGAATATCTTGCGGCCGTCGTAATGGCGCGGCTGCTCGGCGCAAAGTTTATCGACGCGGAGGACGTGGTATTCTTCGACGAGTCCGGCGCGTTTGAATCCAAGCGCAGCTACGCCGCCATAGCCGCCGCGGCGGAGGAGGCCCCTCTCGCCGTCTTCCCCGGCTTTTACGGCGTCACCCCGGAGGGCAGGGTAAAGACCTTTTCCCGCGGGGGTTCGGATATTTCGGGCGCAATAGTCGCCCGCGCGCTCGGCGCCACCGTCTACGAAAACTGGACGGATGTATCCGGCTTCCTCGCCTGCGATCCCCGCATAGTCGAAAGCCCCAGGCGCATAAAGATGCTTTCCTATAAGGAGCTGCGCGAACTCTCGTACATGGGCGCCAACGTGCTCCATTCCGAGAGCATATTCCCCGTCCGCAAGGCTAATATTCCCATCGTCATCAAAAACACCTTCCGTCCCGAAGACGACGGAACGTCCATTCTCCCCATCGCCCAGTACGTTCCCAGCGGCAACATAGTCACGGGCATAGCCGGCAAAAAGAATTTCATCGTCATCTTCATCGAAAAATCGCATATGAACACGGAAGTCGGCTTTGTCCGCAAAGTCCTGTCCGTCCTCGAACGCTTCGAAGTTTCGGTGGAACATATCCCTTCGGGAATAGACACCATGTCCGTCGTGGTGGATAGCTCCCACATAGATAATTTCAAGCTCGAACAGATCCTTGAAAGCATCAAGGAGGCCGTCGAACCCGACTTCATGCGCGTCAGCGAAAATATCGCCCTCGTCGCCACCGTCGGCCACGGCATGTCGTCGTCGGTGGGCACTTCGGCAAGGCTGTTCAAGGCGCTTGCCGATGCCGGCGTAAACGTCAAGATGATAGACCAGGGCTCTTCCGAGCTCAACATCATAGTCGGCGTAAAAAACGAGGATATGGAAAAGTGTATCTCCGCCATATACCGCGAATTTTTCGGCAACGGCCGCAACTGATCAATTTTTTCAATACATATAAACACAGTTAATAGATTTAGGGCTTCGGTGCGGGATGAAATCCCGCGCCGAAGCCCTTTTCCTGCAATTGTCCGCCCGATGCGGCGGGCGTAACCTGCGGCGCACGGCTTTTCATAAAATATAGCGATGACACTTTCGGTATGTATGATAGTCAGGGACGAAGAGAGCGTGCTCACGCGCAGTCTGTCCTGTGCCGCCGCCGTCGCGGACGAGGTTATAGTCGTGGATACGGGCTCTTCCGACGGCAGCGCGGAGATAGCCTCAAGGGCGGGCGCAAAGGTGTTCGGCTTTAAATGGCGGGATGATTTCGCCGCCGCCCGCAATTATTCCTTTTCCCTCGCTTCGTGCGATTATATTATGTGGCTGGATGCCGACGATGTCATAGAGGAAGAGGATGCGCGCACTATTAAAGCTCTCGTCGCCGCGGGCGGGTTCGATGTTGCCATGTTAAAGTATGTCAGCGCCCCGCTCTGTTACTACCGCGAACGCATCCTGCGCCGCTCCATGAACTTTGTGTGGCAGGGCGTCGTGCACGAGGTGATAGCTCCGCGCGGAAACGTGGTGTACAGCGACGCGAAAATTATCCATAAAAAGGTAAAGCGCGGCGATCCCATGCGCAATCTTTCGATATATCAAAAGCACATTGCCCGAGGAATATGCCTCGACGAACGCCAAAAATTCTATTACGGAAGGGAGCTTTACTATAACAGAATGTATGTATCCGCCGTCGCCGTGCTTGAAAATTTTTTAAAGGGCGGGGGCTGGAACGTAAACAAGGCCGAAGCCTGCCGCACACTCTATTACTGTCATACCGCGCTCGGGGAAAGGGAGGCCGCCCTCCGCGCCCTCGTCGGGGCTTTTATCTATCTTCCGCCGTGCGCCGAGGACTGCTGTCTGCTCGCCGCGCACTTTCTCGGGGAGGGCAATCTCGATGCCGCCGAATACTGGTATGCCCGCGCGCTGGACTGTCCCGCCGATATGCGGGGCGGCGGCTTCGTCAACGCCGATTATTCCGTCTTTGTCCCCTGCATAGGCCTCGCCTCGGTTGCCGACCGCCGCGGCGACTACGCCGCGGCAAACATGTGGAACGAGCGCGCCGGCGCCGCAAAGCCGCACAGTCAATGCTATCTGCACAACAAAACTTACCTCGCCTCAAGGTTGCAGGGACATTCTTCCGGAGGTTGAATTGCTGTTCCGCGGCATAAAATTTTTCGGAAAAAGGGGGCGGCGGGCCGTATGCCCCGCCGCCCCGTCTGTATGCGCTGCGAGTTCTTTAAATTTATCTGTAATCTTCGATATCGGCCTTGTACACCGCGGCGTAAATCTTGCCGCGGATATCTTCAAACTGCCCGTGCGAAAGCGGCGCCCCGTAGGACATCACCTTCAGGGGCTGGGGCACGCGCCCCTTTCCGAGCGGGGGCTGAATGTAGTCATAGTCGTTCAGTATAAAGCCGTGCCTTCTATAAAAGGCGATGCGCCTCGCTGCGATGTCCGTTTCGGGCAGCTCCACTTCCAGGCATACGGGCGGTTTCAGCCCCTTTAAAAGTTCGTCCAAAAACGCTCCGCCCAGTCCTGCGCCGCGCAGCGTCCGGGCGACGGCAAAGTGCTCCAGATAGGTCACGCCGTCCAGCTCCCAGTAGGCCATAAAGGCGCGCAGTTTGCCGTCGTCGCCGTATTGGCAGGCGACTTTGTATCTCCCGTCATCGAACAGCGCAAGCTGTTCATCCATGTCGCGGCGTTCGTTTCGGGGGAAGCTGTAGTCCATTATCTCAAACAGGTCTTTAAATTGCTCTTTTGTCATTAACTGTATCATAGTATACGGTCAATCCTCCTTTTCGGGAAGTAATTTCTTTCTCTGTGCGTAAAGTATCGCGCCCGAAGCTATTGCCACCACGGCGGCCGTCGCGCCGAAGTTCAGCCATATGCCCGTCAGTCCCAGCGGCCACAGTATGCCCAAAAACGCCATCGGCAGAACGAGCGCGTTGGCCGTGGAGAGTATCGAGGCGAACAGCGATTTGTTTATTGCCGTGAGATAGCTCTGCGAGGCAAACCCGAACCACCGCGTGAGGAAGGTTGCGGAAAACAGCCTCATCGCAAAGCCTGCCATGTCTTTGAGCTCGGCCGAAGGCGAGGAGAGGAAGAGCAGCGATATCTGCGTGGGCAGGGCGAAAATCAGCGCTGCGGCAAGCAGGGATATCATGCACCCCGCTGCAAAGATGCAAACGGCCAGTTTCTTCACCCTCAGCGGCGAACGCGCGCCGTAATTGTAGCCTATGGCAGGCTGCAGCGAATCGCACACGCCGTACAAAAGGGGCTGCACTATGTCGTTTACATACATAATCACGCCGTATACCGAAATGGCGTCCTCGCCGCCCAGCGCAAGCAGCACCGTGTTGAACACTATGGCGGTCAGCCTGCCGGCTATGTTGCTCAAAAAGTTGGGGGAGCCCGCCACAACCATGCTCTGTATCAGCTTAACGTCAAAGTGCGGCCTGCAAAATTTCAACGTCATTCTGCCCGTAAAAAAGGGCGCCATGGAGATGACGGTAACAACTATCATGCCTATGCAGGTTGCCAGGGCGGAGGCCCATATGCCCCATTTGAACACGAGCAAAAACAGCAGCTCCAGGAGGAGTATTATTGCCGACATGGCTATGTTCAGCACCATGCTCGTCTTTATTTTTCCGCATATTCTCAAATAGTTGTCGGCGGCAAACACTATAGTCGTCACGGGCGAACATATCGCGTACACCTGCAGATATTGCGTGGCGAACTCGGCAAGCTCCCCCGTGGCGCCCATGGCCGCCATCAGATATGGCGCCGTGAGGCCGAAGATTAATCCCATCGCCGCGCCCATCACCACTATTATTATGCACGCGCACGTAAAGTAGTTGTTGGCGCTCTTTCTGTCCTGTCTGCCGAGCGCTATCGCTATCGGCACGGAGGAGCCAACGCCTATCAGGTCGGAAAGGGCAAAATTTATTGCCACGAAGGGGAAGGCCAGGTTTACCGCGGCAAAGGCCGTTTTTCCCAAAAAATTGCCCACAAATATGCCGTCGAACAGGCCGTATAGGGAGGAGGCCAGCATACCTATCGCCCCCGGCATGGCCACCAAAAAGAACAGCTTGAGGGGCGGCGTCTGGCCGTAAAACACATTGTTATCCGTCATTTTCTTCATACTCCATAAAATATGCCGCAAATGCTTCAAGTGCGTCCACAAACTCGGGGGAATATCTCTCAAACGTCCTCTCTATCGCATATTTTTCGGCCGAGTGTATAACTTTCAGCGCCCTTTCGGCGTAATCGGCGCCGCTCTTTGTCAGCTTCAGCATCTTTTCCCTGCCGTCAACCTTTGCAATCTCCACCATGCCGTCGGCGCGCATCTTGTTTACCACCGTGTTTATCGTGGTCTTGGGTATGTGCCATTCGTCGCAGATGTCCTTCTGTGTGTGCGCCTCCCCGTCGGACAGGGTGTAAAGCACGTAAACTTCGTTTTCCGCGGCCATGCCCGTCTTTGCATAGTCGTAATATTTTCCGTCCATGCGCGATATGCTCTGCGCAAGCCTGCGTATATATCCCATGTATTCCACTTTTTTATTCTCCCGGTACGATTTCGTATTATATTATAGTACGTAACCGTACTTATGTCAAGCAGTTTAAAAATGTTTCCCGAAAGATCTCAAAGTAATGGTAACCCCCATGCAATGTCATCTTTCGCCGCGTTTTACGCGGCGTAGTCGAAAGATCTCAAAGTAACGGTAAACTCTATGCAATGTCATCTTGAGCAGCCGCGTTTTATGCGGCGTAGTCGAAAGATCTCAAAGTTTGCGTAAGTGCGGCAGTATTATGAAGTTAATGCCTTATTGTAATACTGCTTTGAGATTTCTCCGCTGCGGCGCAAAATGCGCCTTCGGTCGAAATGACAGGGAGGGGCCTTTGGTTGAAATGACAGAAAAATAATCACGGAGAGAAATATCCGAAAGACGATGTTTGGCGAAGCCCGTACAAGTCATCTTGAGCGCAGTCGAAAGATCTCAATGCCGGGGTAAGTGCGAAAAAATTATTAAATATTGCATTACCGTAACAGAACTTTGAGATTTCTCCATTCCGCGCGCCGCAGGCGCGCTTCAGTCGAAATGACAGAGAGGGGGTAGTTGAAATGGCGGAGAGGGGGTTAGTTGAAACGACATGACGGAGTGATTAGTCGAAATGACAGGGAGGGGCATCCGGCCTTGACGGTTGCCCTCGCGTTGACGTTGTCCGCCCGGTCTGAACGGCTATTTGAATTAAACGCCCTTAGGATGTTCCCGATAAAAAATTTTACTTGCCAAAAGGTGGTGCGTGTGGTAAAATTGATATGATATAAATAAGTTTTTTATTGCGGGCGCGGAGCGCTCCGCACCTTTAAGGAAGTATATGAAATTTACCGAACTCACCGTGCATACCTCCACGGAGGGCAGCGAACTCGTTGCCGACATAATGTGGCGCTACACCACCCACGGCGTTGCCATCTCCGACGTCAAAGACGTAGTCGCCCTGCAGAACGACAGGGTGATGTACTGGGACTATATGGATGAAAGTCTCACCTCCGATACGTCGGGCGACGTGCTTGTCAAGGCCTTTGTCGCGCTCGACGCCGCGCCCGGGCTCCTTCCCAAAATAAGGGAGGACATCGAGGAGATGCAAAAAAACTGCGCCGGCGCCCTGCCCCTGGGCTCGCTGGAGATGACCACGCGGGAGGTGGATGGCGACGACTGGATTGAGATATGGCGCAAACATTTCCGCCCCATACATATAGGCAAAGTAGTCGTCGTGCCCGAGTGGATAAAGTATGAAAAGCAGCCGGGGGAACAGGTCGTCTTTCTCGATAACAACATGGCCTTCGGCACGGGTGAGCACGAAACGACTTCCATGTGCATGGAACTTCTGCAGCAATACGTCACCCCGCAGGCAACGGTTATTGATGTCGGCTGCGGCAGCGGCATACTGGGCATAGCCGCGGTAAAGCTGGGCGCAAAGTTCGCCTATCTCACCGATATCGATTCCGTCGCCGTAAGGAGCGCCAACCACAACTGCGCCCTCAACGGCGTCGAAGGCAGCGTAAAGGTGGCGCACTCCGATCTTCTGGAGGATGCCGATGTCAAGGGCGACGTCGTCCTTGCAAACATCACGGCGGACGTGCTCGAACGCCTCGCGCCGTCCATTCCCAAAAATCTTAAAAGAGGCGGCGCGCTCATCCTCAGTGGAATAATAGACAGCAAGCTGCAGGGCGTCGTGCAGGCATACGAGGCGCAGGGGCTTGCGCTCGACGGTCAGGTTAAAAAGGGAGAGTGGAACGCCCTGGCGTTCAGGAGCATATGAGCGGCGCGCGCAGATTTTTTGTTGAAAATATAGATTACCCGCACGAGACGGAGGCCGAACTCTGCGGCGAAGAGTTCGTGCACGCAAAGACCGTTCTCCGCGTCGAAGAGGGCAGCGAAATTATCCTCCTCGATAACAGCGGCAGGGAATATCCCGCCATAGTCACGTCTGTCGGCAAAAGGAGTTTGTCGGCACATATTACGGGGGCAAACGTCTCCGAACGCGAACCTCAAACCAAAGTCTGCCTGCTTATAGGCGCGCTCAAGGGCGATAAAACCGAACTGGTCGTGCAAAAGGCCACCGAACTGGGAGTTTATGAAGTAGCCGTCTTTTCGTCGCGCTACTGTTCGGCATATATGAACGAAAACAAGCTCGCCCGCCTCAACCGCGTCGCGCACGAGGCGGCAAAACAGTGCCTGCGCTCCGTCGCGCCGGCCGTCAGATATTTCGATAGCCTGCCTGCCGCGCTGGAGTACGCCGGCGGCTACGAAAACAAGTTGTTCGCCTGCGAATTTGCGGGGCGCTCGGAATGCGATATCTCCTCTCTCGGCGGCTCCACGGCCATAGTTATAGGCAGCGAGGGGGGCTTTTCCCAAGAGGAGTTTGCCTCGGCCCGCGATAATTACGGATTTTCCGCCCTCTCCCTCGGCAGGCGCATACTCCGCGCCGAAACGGCGGCCATATGCGCGCTCTCCGTCGTAATGTTCGCGCTGGGTGAAGTCAGATGAAGGCCGTTGTCTTTACGCTGGGATGCAAGGTGAACGAGGTGGAAAGTTCCTCCCTGATGTCCGCCCTGGAGAGCATGGGTTTTGAGGTCACGGATGAACTTTGCTCCGCGGATATATACGTTTTAAACACAGGTGCCGTCACGCGGGAGGCCGAAAAAAAGAGCCGTCAGCTCGTCTCCCGCGCGCGCAGGTTCAACCCCTCCGCGCCCGTATACGTCTGCGGATGCGCTTCGCAGAAGGATGCGTTGCAGTTTGCGGAGCGCGGCGTGCGGTATGTGTGCGGCGCCCGCAACAAGGAGGAACTGATAGCCGCCGTCGCGGCCGATTTTTCCCTCTCCTGCCCGTCGGGACTGCCCTTCCCCAAGCAGGTGCGCACGCGCGCCTTTGTAAAGATCGAAGACGGCTGCAACAACTTCTGCTCATACTGCGTCATTCCCTATCTGCGCGGCCGCGTCACATCGCGTCCGATAGATGATATATTGGGGGAAATAGCCCGCATCGAGTGTCCCGAGATAGTGCTCACGGGCATAAACATCTCGGCTTACGGCAGCGATATCGGCACCGATCTCACGGCGCTCGTCGGGGCGCTGTCGGGCGTGGACAGGCGCATAAGGCTGGGTTCTCTGGAGTGCAATATTATAGACGTGCGTTTTCTTTCGGCCTGCGCCGCACTCAAAAAATTCGCCCCCCAGTTTCATCTGTCGCTGCAGAGCGGTTCGGATGCCGTGCTCAAGGCCATGAACAGGCACTATACGCGCGCCGAATATCTCGAAAAATGCAGGCTGATATACAGTTTCTTCCCCGGCGCGGCGATTACCACGGATATAATAGCCGGCTTCTGCGGCGAGACCGAAGAGGATTTTTCGCAAAGTCTCTCCGTCATAGACGAGGCAAAATTCGCCCGCGTGCACGCCTTTGCATTTTCCCCGCGCGAGGGCACCGGGGCGTATTCATTAAAGGATATTCCCGCACCAATCAAGAGCGAAAGGCTGCACGCCCTGTTAAATAAGGGAGCCGAAGCCGAATCAAGGTTCATCTTTTCGGCGCTCGGCGGGGTGCGCGATGTCATTTTTGAAGATTTCGACGGCAGCTATACGGGAGGTTATACCCCCGAATATATCAAAGTTTACGTTCCCGGTCGGCAGGCGGGCGAAGGTGCGGTAAAAATTCTGCGCCCCTTCCGCGACGGCGCCGAGGGGCAAATCGTTTAAAGGAGTTATAATTATGTTGAGTAACGATTGTATTTTCTGCAAGATAATCAAGGGAGAAATTCCCTCCGCAAAGGTCTACGAAGACGAGCAAATGGTCGTTTTCAAGGATATTGAGCCCAAGGCCAAAGTGCATCTTCTGGCCGTGCCCAAGGAGCACTTCAAACTGCTCTCCGAACTTAATGCCGAAAGAGCGTCGCTCCTTTCGCACATGCTCCAAAAGATACCCGCGATCGCCGCGGAAAACGGCTGCGCGGGCGGCTATCGTCTCGTCATCAATCAGGGCGACGATGCCGGTCAGACGGTCTTCCACCTGCACATCCACATCATGGGCGGCGAGGTTCTGCCCGTTTAATGCGTGCGGCCTGTGCGCAGAGACCGCCGCACGGCTCTCTCTGTCGGCGGCAATAAAATAATAAGGGAGAAAAACTTATGGATTACACAATAAAGAGTGCAAAGTTACAGCTCACGGTAACAGATGAGGGCGGCACGATGAGGTCACTCATCTATCTTCCCACGGGCGAAGAGCGCCTCTGGCAGGGCGGCAGCGCGTGGGGCAGCCGCGACGTCGTCATCTTTCCCGTAATAGGCCACGCCTCCGATTACACCGTAAACGGCGTCACTTATTCGCCTAGGTCGCACGGAGTTGTGCGCTATTCAAAATTAAAGGTCGTCGGCATAGGCGACAGCTTCATAGAATTTTCGCTCGAAGAAAACGAGGAAACTTTAAAGACATATCCCTTCGCCTTTCTCTTCATGCTGCGATACGAACTCCGGGAGGACAGCTTAAAGGTCACTTACTTCGTGCAGTCCAAGGGCGGCGTCATGCCCTTCTACGTGGGCGGGCACCCCGGGCTTAAAGCCCCCGGCGGCGAGGCCGTAATCGAATTTTCGGGCGGGGAGAACGCCGTGGAGTATCCCCTCGGCGAGGACGCCTCGCGCTCGATGTCCCTTCACCGCATAGTGGCAAACAAACTGCTCTTCAAGGAATGCAAAACGCTCCAGCTCGGCGGCCTGCACGGCGACATCGTCGCCTCCACGTCGGACGGGTTCAATTATAAATTCAATTCGTCGTGTCCGCTGTGGGCGTTCTGGTCTAACGAAGAGGAGGGCGATTACGTCTGCATAGAGCCGTGGTGGGGTATCAACGACTTCCCCGCCGCCCCGCGCGAGCTTGCGTTAAAACCCTTCATGAACTTCGATGACGGTGCGGGACAGGCCTTTTCATACATGTTGACCATCACAAAGGATTAAAAATACGATGGCTTAAAGAGTTAAAATACTCATAGATAAAACAATCTGATATATCAACGTTTTTTGCAATTTAAAAGTTTAATGCGGGCGGAGCTCCAAGCTCCGCCCGCATCAATTTAAGCGTAAATTCTTATACTTTTTTGCAAAATAAAGAAAATCCTTACTTTCCTTACTATATTAAAGTGCTGTTTTGCCCCGTAAAAACTAAAATTCCGCGCGGCATTGCGTTATTTACCGATTAGCATCACTTTTTTAAAAATTATGGGGTTTAACATTATCGCATAAAATTACTGCAAACAAAAACAGGGGCGCGGCTGCGATGCAGCCGCGCCCTCGATATTATCAATCACAATTTTCCTTGCGAATGGATAATTTGGTTTATTCCTTGCCTGCAAGTTTCTTGTAGCCTTCAAGGCGTTCCTTTGCAGACTCTTCCGTCTTCTTGAAGAGTTCCGTGGCTACGTCCGAACCCTGCGTCTTGACGAGGGAGGAGAATCTCGTTTCGCCTGCAAGGAAGGTCTGGTAGTTGTCGTAGTTGGGTTCCTTGCTGTCGAGCGTGAACACCTCGCCTTCGGGGTTGTATCTGTAGAGCTGCCAGTAACCGCAGTCAACGGCCGCCTTCTCTTCAAGCTGGCTCTTTGTCATGTTGATGCCGTGGTTGATGCAGGGCGCATAGCAGATAATGAGCGAAGGCCCATGGTATGCTTCGGCTTCGGAAATGGCTTTGAGGAACTGGCCGGGATTGGAGCCCATAGCGCACTGTGCAACGTATACGTAGCCGTATGTCTTGGCTATCATGCCCAGATCCTTCTTCTTAACCCTCTTGCCGGCGGAAGCGAATTTTGCTACGGCGCCGATGTTGGTGGACTTGGAAGCCTGGCCGCCCGTGTTGGAGTAAACTTCGGTATCGAGTACGAGGATGTTTAC
>CALVLX010000006.1 GCA_944341195.1 uncultured Clostridia bacterium | reverse complement strand
TGATAAGCGGCAACCACGATTCGGCTGAAAGACTTTCCTTTCTGTCCGGAATTCTGGGCGGCAGCGGAATTTTTATCGCCCCCGCGTTCGGCGGCAGCGTTGCGCCCGTCACGTTGGAGGACGGGTTGGGCGAGGTCAATTTTTATCTTCTGCCCTTTGTAAAGCCCGTCAACGTTGCGCGCGCCTTTCCCGAAGAGGGTATAGAGGACTACACTTCCGCATTGCGCGCGGCGATAGCGCACATGAACGTCGATTTTTCCGCACGCAACGTGCTCGTCACGCACCAGTTCGTCACCGGTGCGGAGCGCTCGGAGAGCGAGGAACTTTCCGTCGGCGGCACGGATAACGTGGACGGCAGCGTGTTCGCGGGCTTCGATTACGTCGCCCTCGGCCACATTCACGCCCCGCAGAACGTCGGCTCGCCCGTTGTCCGCTACTGCGGCACTCCGCTCAAGTATTCCTTTTCGGAATGTTCGCAAAAAAAGAGCGTTACCGTCGTGGAGATGGGCGAAAAGGGAAGGGTGGACGTCCGCACGGTGCCGCTTGTCCCCGTGCGCGATTTTGTGGAGTTGCGCGGCACATATGCCGAAGTTACGCAAAAAAGCTGCCTCGAAAAACTCAATACGGAAGACTACTACAAGATCACTCTCACCGATGAGGAGGACGTGCCCGAAGGCGTGGCCAAACTGCGCCTCTTCTATCCCAACCTCATGGCTTTGGAATACGATAACAGCCGCACGCGCGCGGGAGAGAGCGCCTCGGACGGGGGCGATGTGCGCGGCAAGACGCCTTCGGAGCTGTTCGGCGAACTGTACGAAAAGCAGAACGGCAGGCCGATGACGGAGGAGATGGCCCGTTACATGGAAGATCTCATAGAAAAAGTGTGGGGTGAAGGCGATGAATAACAGAGCGGCAAACCGCGTAAACAGGGGGATATCATGCGACCTTTAAAAATTGTCATGTCCGCGTTCGGCCCTTATGCCGGGCGCGCGGAAGTAAATATGTCTGCGCTGGGCACAAGGGGACTCTATCTCATCACGGGAGATACGGGCGCGGGGAAGACGACGATATTCGACGCCATAACCTTCGCGCTGTACGGCGAGCCGAGCGGCGGCATAAGGGAAGTGGAAGGTCTCCGCTCCAAATACGCCGCGGACGATGCGCCCACCTATGTGGAGCTCACCTTCGCAAACGGCGGAAAGGAGTATAAAATACTCCGTAACCCCGCATATATGCGCCCATCAAAGAAGGGCGGGGGAATGACGGAACAGAAGGCCGAAGTCACCCTCTTTATGCCTGACGGCACCGTGATAACGCGCAGGAGCGACGCCGACAGAAAGGTGTGCGAAATCCTGGGCATAAACCGCGTTCAGTTCATGCAGATAGCCATGATAGCGCAGGGCGACTTCATGCGCCTTCTCAACGCCGGCACCGAGGAACGCCAGCGCATATTCCGCGATATATTCAAAACGTCCTACTATAAGGCCCTTCAGGACGAACTGCGCGCGGCCTCATCCGAAGGCCTGCGCCGCTGTGACGACGCCCGCCGCAGACTGAACGACGCGGTATGCCGCATCGAATGTCCCGCCGACAGCCTGTTTTTTGAACGGGTGCAGTCTGCAAAGGAGGGCAAAAGCGCCCCCGCCGAGGCTCTGGAGTGCATAGACGGCATAATATGTGCCGATCAATCGTCCGAAGAGGAGCTAAAGGCTAAAAAGGCGGAACTTGCGGCGCACAGGAGCGCGGCTGAAGCCGCGCTCGGGCAGGTGCGCCTCATGAATGAGCGGCGCGGGCGGCTCAAGGCGGCGCAGACGAGGCAGAATGAGCTCGCCGTAAAACTGCAGGCGGCCGAAGAGCGCAAAAACGCGCTGGAACTCAAAAGAAAGGAAAGGGAGGAGTTTTCGCGCAGAGCGGGCGCATATGAAGGTTTGCTGCCCCGATATGACGCCCTTAACGCCGCCCGTAAGGCGTGCGCGGAGGCCGCCGCACAGGCGGCGGAGGGGGAGGAAAAACTTGCAGCATCGCAGGAAAAACTCGCCGCGCTTGCGCGCAGTCTGGAAGAGCGCAGGGGCAGGCTTGCCTGCTTGAAAGACGCGGGCGAAAGGCTTGCGCGGGCGGAAGCCGCGCTGGGCGATGCCTCGGCAAAATCGCAGAAGTTAAGGGATATATCCGCGCGGATTGACGAACTGCGCGCTCTGGAAGGCCAGGTTGCCGGGGTCAAGGACAGGTTCGGCCGCCTTGACGGGGAAACTTTAAAGAGGCGCGCCGCATACCAACAGGCATACGACATGTTTTTAAGCAACCGCGCGGGCGTGCTTGCCGCTTCGCTCAAGGAGGGGCAGCCCTGCCCGGTGTGCGGTTCGCGCAGCCACCCTTCGCCGGCGCATATTCCCCCTCAAATCGTCACGGAAGAGCAGCTGGAAGTTCTTAAAAGTTCATACGAAGATATCTCCGCCGAGCGCGAAAAGGCTGCGGGCGACGCCGCGGCTGCGGGCGAGCGCGCGGCCGTATCCGGGGACGCCCTCAAAAAGGCGCTCTCGGATTTTACCGCGTCATACGGGCAGTCGCTGTCCGCCGTTGAGTCGGAGTGTATCTCGCGGTACGTCTCCGGCACGGAGAGTGCGCGCCTCTCCGATAACGAATGGCTCGGCGGCATTCTTTCGGGTATGCTCGCCGCGGCGCGCGGCGGCGAAGACGCGGCGCGCGCGGCCTGCAATAAATTAAAGGCCGAAGTGGCCGAACGCGCAGAGATTGAGCGGGCAATATCCGCCGGCGAAGGGGAATTTGCAAAACTCAACGACGGAGTTTCGGCATTGAGGGAAGTCCTTGCCCAAAGGCGTGCGGCGCTGGCTGCGGCACAGGGCAGGGAGGCTTCGCTCGCACAGGGGCTGCCGTTTGCCTCGGCCGAAGAGCTTAAAAGCTGCATTGGCGACCTGCGTTCAAAGATACAGGCCTATGACGGGCAGATGAAATCTGCGGAGGGCGAATGCGCCGATCTCTCCTCCTCGATAAGCGAACTTAAAGGCGAAATAAAGCGTCTCTCGGAGGGGCTCGCGGAGGAGGCGGAGGGCGAAGAGGAGCGCGCGGCCCAAGCGTGCAGAGAGTCGGCCTCCCTCCTGGCCGCCGCGGAGGAGGCGCTGGGCGAGGTCTCCGCCCGCCTCAAAATGAACGCGCGCACGCGCTCGGAAATTGCAGAGTACATATCCGCGCTCGCACGCGAGGAGCAGTCTTATGCCCTCGTGCGGTCGCTTTCAAACACCGCCAACGGCAATGTCCCGGGCAGGGAAAAGGTAATGCTCGAAACATATGTGCAGACCTTTTACTTTGACCGCATCATTGCAAAGGCAAATTTGCGGCTGCTGAAGATGAGCGGCGGACAGTACGAACTCATGCGCCGCAGGGTTGCCGACAACATGCGCAGTCAGAGCGGGCTGGAACTGGAAGTGCTCGATCACTACAACGGCTCCGTGCGCAGCGTAAAGTCCCTTTCGGGCGGCGAATCGTTCAAGGCCTCCCTGTCGCTCGCGCTCGGGCTTTCGGATGTCGTTCAGGCCGCGGCCGGCGGCATCAGGCTGGATACGATGTTCGTAGATGAAGGCTTCGGCTCGCTGGACGAAAATTCTTTAAATCAGGCCGTTGACGCGCTCGCCTCTCTTGCCGAAGGCGACAGGCTTGTGGGCATAATTTCGCACGTTTCCGAGCTCAAAGAGCGCATCGACAGGCAGATAATAGTCACAAAAAATAAATCGGGCGGCAGTGC
>CALVLX010000005.1 GCA_944341195.1 uncultured Clostridia bacterium | reverse complement strand
CGGTGGATGAAAAGCGCCTGAAAACTTCGTTCGGGCTGATAACGAGCAACTATAACGTTGAAGATATCGACGTGGTCGTCCTGGACAGGGAGACAAACAAACTGCTCGTGTACATGAAGGACGAAAGCTATATTGTAGCGGTCATAAAGCCAGAAAGCTATCCCGACTTTGTGGAGGCCGTGCTGAGCGCCAATCCGAAAGCCGAATACGCCATTCAGTCGCTGGAGAACACCCCCGACGACAAGACGAAAAAGAGCTGATACAGCTATAACAGCTTAAATTTTAAACCGTCCCGCGGATGATTGCGCGGGACGGTGTTTTTATGCCTTGGATTTATTTTTATGAATCATCTTCTTTATGGAGGTGCGGTGCTCTTCGCCGCCCATGAGGCGGTAAAGATTTTTGTGGTGGGCTATCCACGTTATGAGATTGAACACCAAAAGCAACATGAATGTTGCAATGACATAGCCGTTTGAAAGATGCGCGCTGTAGCGCAAGAAGAAGATTACGCCCTGCCATATCGTAAAGCCCGAGACGCCTATGAGCGAACCCATCGAACCCCACTCGAACACGTATATGTAAAAGACGATAAAGACGAGAAAGGCGAATGCGATGGGGAAGAACCAGCCGACTTCGCACGTAACGCCGCAGGTGAACACGCCCAGCGTTGTGGCGATGCCCTTGCCGCCTTTGAACTTCATTGTGACTGGAAAAACGTGACCTGCTACCGCGCACAGGCCGAACAGGTAGCGCGCGAAATCGGAGACGGCCACGTTTACCCCCTCTTCGACGGCCGCCCCTGCCGGCGACGGCGGAACGGCGGACAGGGCAAAGTACATTCCCGCAAAGGCGAGATGCCCGACCATGACGGGGATTATGCCCTTGAGGGCGTCGCACAGAAAGTTGATGAGGCCTATCTTCCAGCCGAACGTGCGCGACATGTTCATTGTGCCGGGGTTGCCGCTGCCCTGGGAGCGGATATCCTTATGCTTGAGTTTTGAAATGAGCACGGCAAAATTGAAACAGCCCAGAAAGTACGAGCAGACCGCGCCGAGAAGCAGCCAATACCAGATTTCGGAAAGATTAACGTACATAGAGTTTACCCCTCACTGCTTATCGCTCTTTTCCCTGGTCAAAATTCTTATGGGAGTACCTTCGAAGTTGAAGCACTTGCGGAGGGTGTTTTCCAGAAAGCGCTGATAGGAAAAGTGCAAAAGGTCGGTGGAATTTACAAACAGCACAAAGGTGGGCGGCGCGACGGAGACCTGCGAGGAATAGTATACCTTTAATCGGCGGCCGTTGTACGAGGGCGGCTCGTTGGCGCGGACGGTATCGGAGATGAGGTCGTTCAACGTGCCCGTTGGAACGCGGAAGCGCGCGTTGGCGTACACTTCATCCACGGCGGCCATGATCTTTTCGGTGCGCTGCCCCGTCTTTGCCGAGACGTAGACCGATTTGAAATAATCCATAAACTTGAGATCTTCTTTGAGCTTTTCCTCAAACTTGTTTATGGTATGGGTATCCTTTTGAACGATATCCCATTTATTCATGACAACGACCGAGGGTTTGCCCTGTTCGTGCACATAGCCTATTATCTTTGTATCCTGTTCGGTGAGGCCTTCGGTGCTGTCCACTACGAGGAGACAGACGTCGGCTCGGCGCACCGCGTCGAAGGCGCGCATTACCGAATAGTACTCCACGTCGTCTTCAACCTTTGATTTTTTGCGGATGCCGGCGGTATCGATTATTGTGTAATTTCTGCCGTCGTATGAAAATTTGGTATCTATCGCGTCGCGGGTGGTGCCGGCGATATCGGTGACTATGGAGCGCTCGAAGCCGAGCAGTCTGTTCACGAGGCTGCTCTTGCCCGCGTTGGGCTTGCCGACAACGGCTATCTTTACGCTGTCGTCCTCCTCGTTTTCATACTTTTCAAACCAGCTCACGGCCTCGTCCAGCACGTCGCCTATGCCCGTGGAGTGCTCGCTGGAGACGGGGAAGGGCTCGCCGAGGCCGAGGGAGTAGAATTCAAATATCTTTTCTTCGGAATATTCGTCTATCTTGTTGACGACGAGAATGACGGGCTTTTTTGAACGGCGGAGCATATCGGCCACGTCGTAATCGGAGGTGGTGAGCCCCTCCCTCCCGTCTACGAAAAAGAGAATGACCTGAGCCGTATCGATTGCGACTTCGGCCTGTTTTTTTATCTCCTTCCACATGGTGTCATCAGACTTGAGTTCAATGCCGCCCGTATCCACCACGGAAAAATGCTTGCCGCGCCATTCGGCGTCGGCATACAGTCTGTCGCGGGTGACGCCCGGCCTGTCCTCGGTTATGGACACCTTGCGGCCGACCACCTTATTGAAAAACGTACTCTTGCCGACATTGGGCCTGCCGACGATTGCTATGAGCGGATTTGCCATACTTTAAAACCTTACATAACTTTATTACGAATAGATTATACAATATCGCGCGGCATTTGTAAAGGAAAAAAGACGCGCGCCCCGGCGAAGCGGAAAATAAGCCGCACAAAGCGGAGCAGCAAAAAAGCGCCCGCGGGGGCGCTTTTTGCAACAGCATAATCAGAACGTGAAGCCGATACCTATTATGCCGCAGATGTAGAGAACTATGGAAGCATAGAAGACTATCTTCCAGTTCCTGTTTCTGCCGCGGACATAGTTGTACGCGGGGAAGGCAACGGCTATGAGCAGCGCTATCATGGAGATCATGCTGCATACGCCCATGAGCGTGTTTGCCCAGCTGATTGTGACGCCGCAGAAGTCGAG
>CALVLX010000004.1 GCA_944341195.1 uncultured Clostridia bacterium | reverse complement strand
CCGAGCGCACGGAGAAATCTCAAAGTCAGATTACGACAGTGCGCGGGCGGATTATTTAAAGGCCTTGCCGTACACGCAGCCGCTCTTGGGAGGCAGCGTTACGACCATTCTGCCGAAGCGTACATCGATGATATGTTCGGGCGAATGACCTTCGAACCCGACGCAGAAGTTGAGCGCGAGGCGATCCGTCCACTTTGCGCCCATCTCCCAGACGGGCACGGAGAGGGTTATCTCCTTATCGTTGTTGTTTATTATCACGGCGGCGCAGTCCCTGGCATCGAACCTGCCGTAGGCGACGTAGCCGTTGCCCGCATCCAGCGCCTTTATGGAGCCCATGCGCAGGCAGTGTATGTGCCTGTGCAGCGCGATGGCGGAGCGGTGCATCTCTATCAGGGAGCGGTCTTCCCGTCCCCAGGGGTATGTTCTGCGGCTGTCGGGATCAGTCCAGCCGACCTGCCCCGCCTCGTCGCCGTAATAGAGGGTGGGACAGCCCGGCCACGTCATCTGCATGAGCACCGCCAGCTTCATGACGCGGACGTCGATGCCCTCCGACGCGGCGGCCGCGCCCGAAGTTGCCAGCCTGCCTGGGGTGCGGTTGGTGCGCGTGAGAAAGCGCGAATGATCGTGGTTGGAGAGCTGGTTTACGGCGCTGTCGAGAGAGGGCCTGGGCAGGCGCGCCATATTCTTGTTCATATCGTAGAAGAAGGCCGCGCCGTTGTTGTACTTGCCCGCATCGAAGTACTCCGAATGCTTTTCCATGCCCGTGAGGAACCACGTGACGGGCTCCATGAAGGCGTCGTAGTTCATTACGGAATCCCACTCCCTGCCGTTGAGCCAGGGCGATGGATCGCCGTAGTGTTCGGCAAAGATGAAGGCCTGCGGATTGGCCTGCTTTACGCCGGCCGTAAAATCGCGCCAAAAGGCGTGGTTCGTTTCGGCGCTGTGGCCGAGATCGGCGGCCACGTCCAGCCGCCAGCCGTCTACGTTGTAGGGCTCCGAAACCCACTTTTTGCCCACGGCGAGAATGGTGTTCCACAGCTCCTCGCTCTTTTCGTAGTTGAGTTTGGGAAGCGTCTCTATATCCCACCACCCCTCGTATTTGGGAGGGGGCGTGGCCTTGGTGAAGTTGAAGTACTTGCGGTAGGGGCTGCGCATGGACTGATATGCCCCCTTTACGTAGCCGGGCTTGTTGAGGTATATGCCCTCCCTGTCCATCCACTTGTTGAAGGAGCCGCAGTGGTTGAACACGCCGTCCAGAATGACCTTTATGCCCATTTCGTGCAGCTTTTTGACGAGTTCGGAAAAGTATCTGCCGCTGGCTTCGAGGTTGTTTTTGGAAGTTACGCGCGTTATATAGCGCGCGGCGAAGCCGTTGTGCTTTTCCCAGTGCTGCATGGCGTGTTCGCAGTCGTCCTCTATCACGGCGAGGTGGGGATCTATGTTGTCGTAGTCCTGCGTATCGTACTTGTGGTTGGACGGAGACACGAAGAGCGGGTTGAAATATATTCCCTCCACGCCCAGCCAGGCGAGATATTCCGCCTTGCACTCCACGCCCTGCAGATCGCCGCCGTAGAAGTTGCCCACATCGAGTTCGGCGGGCACGGCCGACCAGTCGCAAACCTTTCTGACATGGCCGCCCGTATAGTAATATTCGTTGTCCGTGACGTCGTTGCGGGGCTCGCCGTTGCAGAATCTGTCCGTGAATATCTGATAGAAAACCCTGCCCTTGGCCCAGTCGGGCACGTCGAAGCCGGGGATAAATGAAAAATTGTACTCTTCCTGATTGTTGGTGACGGGGCCTATGCGGTTGTAGAAGACGATGTCGTCGTCATCGTACAGCTGAAAATAGTAGCTGACCTCCCCTTCCTCCGGACAGGTGAAGGAAAAAGTCCAGAAATCGAAGGTCTCATCCGCGGAGGGGCCCTCCCTGGTCATCACGTGGCTGCGGCCTCCGAAGCACACGACGGCCTTGAGAACGTCGTTCCTGAGGGTGCGTATGCGGACGGTGACGGTGTCGCCGGGGGCGGGGGCGTAGGGTGTTTTATAATCTGTGGTTTCGTCGCTGAATAGTGCGTTTCTGTTTATCATAAATACAATACTTCGAACTGCCGGAAACTTTTGAACATGCGGCCCCGGCGCCCGCACGCGCGGGAACGGAAGGAGCGGAAGGAAATTAATGCGCCGCATCGCACGGGCGGCATATGCCGCTCATCTTTCTGAAAATATATGAATAACTCTATAAAATTGTACCATACCGGGGCGGCAAAGTCAATACGCAAACGAGCAAAAAGATGTTCATTGAGGCACGTAATTTAAATTTTGCCTTCCGCCCCCGCCCCTTCCGCGCCGCGGCGCTTTCGGTTTGGTTTTCCGGTAGTTTTCTTGTTCCTTTTTCGTGGCGTGTGCTTGGCTGCGGCGCGCGTCAGCGCGCCGCACTTGTCTATGCCAAGCACACGCCATGGTGCCAGAAAGCCGAATTTGCATTTTCGATTGCTGTAAACCATTAGCAATTTTACTGTGAATTGGCAAAAAGGAGCCTAAATTCTAGATTCAGGCTCCTTAAACTATTATAAATTATTTGCGCATCAATTTTGCGCCCGTTTGCCACGCTTGTCCGACCTTTTCTCCTACGGCATAGTAGCCGCTGCGGCATTGGTCGAAGACAAAGGCGTTCAGCTTTTCGGGGATGACTTTGCCTTTTTCGTCAAGCACTTTTTCATCGGCGAGAACATTCACGATCTCGCCAAGCACGCGGAATCCGTAGATGGTATGCTGACATTCCACGACTTTGCATTCGAGCGTCAGCGGGAATTCTTCTACGACAGGTGCATCCACTCGGCTGCTCTTTACGGCGTGCAAGCCCGAACGCTCGAACTTATCTTCCATTTTGTTGCCGGTGGCAATGCCGAAAAAGTCCGCCGCCTCAATGTGCGGGATGTCCGCAACACTCAAAGTGAACGCGCCGCGAGCTTTTATATTGGCACTCGTTTTATGATCTTCATCGATGTTGAGTGCAACCATGTTTTCGGCGCATACGCCGCCCCAAGCCATATTCATTACATCCACCTTGCCGTCTTCGCCATAGGTTGCGATCATCAAAACGGGCATGGGGAAAGTGTAAGGTTTCACACCGAGATCTTTTAACATATAAAGCGTCCTTTACTTTTGTATGGTATTTGAATTTTGGTTATACGCTATTTCAGCCATTTATCTTGCTCGGTAATTTGACGGATCACTCTGCATGGATTTCCCGCCGCAATTACATTTGTGGGAATATCATGCGTCACCACGCTACCGGCTCCGATAATGCTATTTTCGCCTATGGTCACGCCTTGCAAGATTTTTACATCCGCAGCTATCCACGCGCGATCACCGATTTTCACGGGCTTTGATATGACGACATTCGCAATTCGTTCTTCGGGATCAAAGGCGTGGTTGGTAGTATAAATCCCCACACGCGGACCGAACATAACATTATCGCCTATTGTTACTTCGCCCATATCGAAGATGATGCATCCGAAATTCATGAATACATTGTCGCCTATGGAGATATTGCTTCCCATTTCGCAGATGAAGTCAGGCTCGATAAATACATTTTTCCCGACATTGCGGAAGAGCAGTCGCTTAATTTCCTCACGGGTTTCGATGTCTTCTTCTGTTGTTTTGTTATATGCTCGAAACAGGCGTTTTGCAACGAGCCTTCTTTCTTCCAATTCGGGCGCGCGGTCGTTTTGCGGCAGCCCCGCGAGCATCTTTTCCCATTCCGTCATCGTCATTTTCCCGCACGAATATTCTTGACTGTCTTATGTTCTATGGTGAGGTTTTCAAAAATACGCATGCCGCCTTCACCCTGCGGAGACTGAGCGACAAGCCCGACTTTAACTGTATCGCCCACAGGCAGATGAAAATAGCGCGTCATGTAAAAATGTTCGCCGTCTAATGAGTAATGGAACGCAAAAGCATTTCCCATGCGCACCGCCTGCAGCCATATGGTATTGCCTTCAATATTGCAGCCGTTGGCGTCATCCGATTCGCCGTTCGTGACGACGCTTACGACCGCGTGCGTATCGAAGTCCGTCTTTTCAAAGCAGGATTTCGCCCAACAGGTCATATCTTTCATGATCATCACAACCGCCGCATCATACGTGGAAACAAAATCGTGCGAAACTTTTACTTTCAAGACGAAATCGCCTTTGAGTTCGGTATAGTAATAAGGCGCGTTGCACATCGATTCAGGATTAATCCCTTCCTCTCCTGCGCTTTCGCTGCTGCAAAAGAAATCTGTATGCGCAGGGGCATACAGTTCGAGCCTGTCTTTGCTTTCCGAAAGCCTGCTTTCATTCATCCATTTGAATTGCATTTAATTCTCCTCCGTTGCAGATGTGATATAATTATATCATAGATTTACTCGGATTTCATTGCAATATATCGCTGATTTATGGTATTATATCGCATAGGAGAAACACGATGGATATTTTACACAAGACGCAGAAAGACGAATGCTTTTTGGAACGGATACAGCACGGCGAAACGGGGTTCCCGTTCCGCTTTTATAGTGAAGACGTGTGGGAATTTGACTTTCACTGCATCGATTGGCATTGGCACCCGGAGGTCGAGTTCCTTTATGCCGAAAGAGGAAGCATCACTTGCTTTGTCGGGACAGAACAGTTCATCCTGCCGCAGGGCTGCGGTCTGTTTGTAAATAGCGGCATCCTGCACCGTTATCAGGCGGAGGAGAGCGTCTCTGTTCCGAACATCGTATTTTCTCCCGAATTGCTTGGCACAAAGACTGGTAGGATCTATCAAAAATATATTGTGCCCGTCATAGAGAGTGCTATCTCATGCATCAGGTTTTCTCCATCTGTCGAGTGTGAACAGGAGATTTTGCAGCTTCTTTTGCATATTTTCCGTTTGACGGAAAAGGAAAACACTGAAATGCAGATTGTTTCTCATCTTCTCAAATTATGGCAGCAATTATTTATATGCTCGGAAACTCATCGCGAACATATGACGGGCGATAAGGGCCGCAGGGCGCAATTACAGGTGATGATGCAGTTTATTCACGCAAATTTTAACAGACAGATTACATTGAAGGAAATCGCGGACTGCGTTCATATCAGTGAAAGTAGTGCTTTGCAACTTTTCCGCCAAGGCATTCATCTATCGCCTGTCGCGTACCTCATCCACTATCGATTGAAGCGTTCTGCTGACCTTCTTGCCAATACAAATAAAACCGTTACTAATGTTGCTTATGAGACGGGTTTTTCGGATGTAGGATATTTTTGCCGTACATTCCGTAAATATTATCGGCAGACGGCTATGGAGTATCGAAAAAGTCAGATTGAATAATATGTGCCATCAACTAATTTTTGATGATTTGTTGGTTGTAAGCCGATAATGTTGAGAATTTTCGCATTATGTGATATAGAGCGGATAGTCTTTTTATGATCATTGAGCGGACATGCGTAAAATTTTTCAAACAATATGTCCATAAAATTATTCCTACGAAGGGTATTATGTACGGCGAATGGAACGATAACGGGCGATTATTAAATTATTGACTAATTCCTATTTATCCGGCAATCAAAAAGAGCGAAGTTTTTTAAAAATCTTCGCTCTTTTTATTAGTCCCTGCGGGAACTGCGCTCTGCTCCGCGCCCCGCGGGATACGATTGCTTAAAAATGTTTATTTGCCTTTGACGAGGGCGACGGCCTGTGCCGTGGCCTTTTCTATCTCCTCGGGCGTGCCCTTCATCATCCAGCTGCCGCCGCAGGCGATTATCTTATCGTATGCGAGGTATTCCGAAATGTTTTCGGCATTTATGCCGCCGGTGGGCATGATGTTGAGGTAGGGGAAGGCGGCGCAGATGGCCTTGATTGTCTTGAGTCCGCCGTAGTTGGAGGCGGGGAAGAACTTCAGTGTGGTGAGCCCCTTGGCGATGGCGGCCATTGCCTCCGTGGGGGTGACTATGCCGGGCAGATAGAGCATGTCGTGTTCGGCGCAGCAGTCGGCGACTTCGGGCGAGAAGCCGGGCGAGACTATGAATTTTGCGCCGGCGACTATGGCCTGCTCGCACTGGTTGCGGTTGATGACCGTGCCCGCGCCGATGAAGGCATCGGGGAACTGCTTGCAGGCGAGGGAGATTGCCTCCGCCGCGCAGGCGGTGCGGAAGGTTATCTCGGCGCAGGGCAGACCGCCCTTGATAAGAGCCGTCATCTTGGGGATAACTTCGTCCACGCTGTTGAATACGACGACGGGGACAATCTTCATCTCGCGGATGAGGGCAAGTTTGCTATCGTTTTTCATTTATATATCCTCCTTGGATTTAACCTTTCGCCTATAGTATACCACACCCCGCCGCGATATGTAAAGACAATTAAAAAAAATATAATTTTATTTATTTGGGTGGGGGCGGAGCATCTGTTTAGTAAGGAATTCCTTAATAAATTATATTGTGTTAATGAAAATCTTACCGCATTATATAGTGTATAGCGCGCAAAAAAAGTGCGGGCGCGCCGCGGCGCGCCCGCACTTTAATACAAATTGAATTATTTTGCCGAGATGAAGGAGAGCACCTCATCAAAGAGCTTATCCGCCGCGGAGACGCCGGTGAAGCGGACGGGCTTATCCTTGAGCGCGGCGAGGGACGCCGGCACCTTCATGGCGGTTGCGGCATGGAGGCGCTTTATGCCCTTGAAGCTGTCCCTGACGTCGTTGCCCGTGACGGCGTAGAGGACGTCCTGCGGGAACTTGTAGGGATTGGCCGTTGAGACGACCACCATGTTGGTGGTGTCCTTTTTGTTCTTTTCAAACCAGTCCACGGCCACCTTCATGGCGCAGCCCGTGTGCGTATCCATGGTATAGCCCGTGTCGCAGAACACGTCGTAGACCGTTTCGACCACCTCGTCCTCGTTGGCCCAGCCGCCGTCGAACGTTTCGGCGATGGTAGCCTTCTCTTCGGGGGTGAGTTTATAATTCTTCTTTTCCCGCAGTTCGGCCATGCGCCTGGACGTGAGCTCGCCGTTCCTGCCCGAAACTTCAAATATGAGGCGTTCCAGGTTGGAGGAGATGAGAATATCCATGGAGGGCGAAGTCGTCTTGTAGAATTCGCGGCGGGCGTCGTATTCGCCCTTCTGGAAGAAGTCGAAGAGCACGTTGTTCATATTGGAAGCGCAGTGCAGTCTGCGCACCGGCAGCCCCATGCGCTTTGCGTAGTAGCCGGCAAGTATGTTGCCGAAGTTGCCCGTGGGCACGCAGAAATCTATGGGAGTGCCCGCCTCTATCTGTCCGGAGGATACGAGATCGAGATATGCCGAAAAATAGTAGACTATCTGCGGGGCCAGCCTGCCGAAATTGATGGAGTTGGCCGAGGAGAGCAGATACCCCCTCTTTTTGAGTTCTTCGTTGCAGACGGGGGAACTGAAGATGTTCTTTACGGCCGTCTGGCAGTCGTCGAAGTTGCCCTTGACGGCGACGACGTTGACGTTGGAGCCGTCCTGCGTGCACATCTGCAGCTTTTGCATCTTGGAGACGCCGTCGTTGGGATAAAAGACCATTATCTTTACGCCCTCGGCGTCCCTGAAGCCTTCCAGCGCGGCCTTGCCCGTATCGCCCGACGTGGCGACGAGGATGAGGATATCTTCCTTTATGCCCGAGATGTCGCAGCCCTTCCGCAGAAGATAGGGCAGGAGGGTGAGCGCCATATCCTTGAAGGCGCAAGTGGGGCCGTGGAAGAGTTCGAGGATATATACGCCGTCGTCTATCTTTACGAGGGGCGCGGGATCCGAACCTTCGAAGCGGGAATAGGCCGCCTCGCACGCGGCGAGCAGCCCGCTCTTATCGTAGTCATCGAAAAATTTGTGCAGAACCAAGGCGGCGCGCTCGGGATAGCTCATGGAGAGCATGTCCTCCAGCTCCGCTGCCGATACGCAAGGGAAACTCTCGGGCACGAAGAGACCGCCGTTTTTGGCCAGCCCCTGCACTACCGCCGCTGCTCCCGTGACTCTCTCTTTTCCCCCTCTTGTAGAAACAAAATACATACCTGAAACTCCAAACCCTGATTTTCCCCGCCCGCGCGGCGGAGGGCGCGCCCGGGCGCGCGCCCGAAAAAAACGTGCGGCGTGATGTGACGCGCCGCACGGTTACATACGTTGACTCAGCAATACTTGGCGATGAAATCGGGGAGATTTTCCCTTTCGCAGCTGCACGTCACCGTTATGGTGAGGTTATAGCTGTTGGCCATCATATCAAGCATATAGAATGTGCCGGCAAGTTCGGGCAGCGTTTTGCCCGTTATCCTTGCGATGCCGTCTATGTAAACGTATTCGGTGTCGTGATTGCCCGCGACAATGCCCTTTACGAAACCGCAGAAGGCGTCCTCGCCCGCCACGGCGTAATCGTTTACATCGATAAACCTTACGCTGCGTTCGATGTCGTACATATAGCGTTTCGTATCGGTAATGAAGGCGCTGACACCCTTGGCGATGGCGGCGTTGCCGTTTGCCGCCTGAATGATCTGTTTGGTCTTGCCCGCGCCTTTGCCGCCGCAAATAATTTTAATCATGTTAATTTATTCCTCCTTGCTCATAGTTATAAACTATGTTTATTATATTTTACCAGCAAATGAGGATAAATTCAATAGTTATTTGAAAAAAATTTATGAAAAATTTTTGAAATTTGCGCCGCGCCCGCACCGGGAGCGGGCGCGGCGGCATTTTTAGGTCTATTTTTACATTATTTGAGGCTGAGGCAGAAGCGCTTTATCCTCTCCAGCCCCTCCTCCATCTCCTCCAAGGAGAGCGCGTAGGAGAGCCTTATGCACTCGTCGTCGCCGAAACATACGCCGGGCGTGGCGGCAACCTTTTCATCCGCAAGGAGCTCCATGGCGAAATCCATGCTGCCCTCTATCTTTTTGCGGGAGTTGCTCCTGCCGTAGAACTTATCGACTACGAGCATGACGTAGAACGCGCCCTCGGGGCGGACGTAATCGAGCCCGACGCCCCTGTAGCCTTCCAGAATTTCCATCATCTTTTCCCTGCGGGCGGCGAAGGCCTCCACCATGTCGTACATGGGCTGCTGGTCGCCCTCCAGAGCGGCGAGCCCGGCGTACTGCGTGATGGTGTTGACGTTTGACGTGGCGTGGCTCTGGAAGGAACCTATCGCCTTGGCGACGTGTTCCGCCGCCGCGAGGTAGCCCAGCCTCCAGCCCGTCATGGCATACGACTTGGACGCGCCGTTTACTATTATGGTGAGCTCCTTCATCCTGGGGGAGACCTGCGCTATGGAGTAGTGCGAGAGCCCGTCGTAGACGAGTTTTTCGTACATCTCGTCGGAGAGCACGCAGAGATTGTGCCTTTCGCACACGGCGGCGATGGCCTTTATCTCATCCTCCGAATACACGGCGCCCGTGGGATTGCAGGGGCTGTTGAAGATGAGCATGGCCGTTTTGGGAGTGATGGCAGCTTCGAGCTGTTCGGCCGTCATCTTGAAGCCGTTTTCCCTGGTTGTGGCGACATACCTGGGCACTGCGCCGAAGAAGCGGACGACTTCGGGATAGGTCAGCCAGTAGGGCGAGGGGATTATTACTTCGTCGCCCTCCTCCACCACGGCGGCCACGGCGTTGAATATGGCGTGCTTGCCGCCGTTGCAGATGACTATCTGCGAAGGCTTGTAATCGAGGCCGTTATCCCTTTTGAATTTTTCGCACACGGCCTTTTTGAGGGCGGGAAGTCCCGCCGCGGCTACGTACTTGGTGTAGCCCTTGTCCATGGCGTCCTTTGCCGCCTGAATGATGTTTGCCGGGGTGTTGAAGTCGGGTTCGCCCACGCCGAAGTTAATGACCTTTTCGCCCGCCGCCTTCATTTCGGCGGATTTGGCCGACATGGCCAGCGTCATCGAGGGCGCGATGCCGCCCACTCTCTTTGTCAGTTTAATCATGTTTAAACTCCGTACCGCGGCGGGAAGGCCGTCCGAAGCGCCCCGCCGCCTTGCAAAAATTTTAATTTGCATACATTATACACCAATAATCGGCATTTGGCAAACAAATTTTTTTATATAAAAAAACGCCCCTCCGAACGGGCGTTACGACAAAAAATCAATAATTTATCACAAAATAGGCGTAAATAGGAGGCCGCGCCCCGATAAAAACGCGCAGCAAGGCACATCAACCGCGCGGAAGGCGCCCGCCCGGGCGCGGCTAAAACATTATAGAAAGCATTATAAATGTATAATTTCCGCCCGGTATAATTGCGCGCCGTGCCGCCGAAGACGCGGGCGGACGGGCATCGGAGGGGTTATTTGTGCGGCGGCTGTATTTGAACAAACCCTTTCGGCTTGCTCTGCAAGCCACTTCCCCTTGGCAGGGGCAGCTTTTTATGGCGATGTTTGGCAAAGCCCGTTATGTCATCTTGAGCGCAGTCGAAAGATCTCAAAGTTGAGGTAAGTGCGGCGGCGTTCTTTGATCATTGCCTTATTGCAGCAGGACTTTGAGATTTCTCCATTCCGCGCGCCGCAGGCGCGCTCCAGTCGAAATGACATGTGGAGAGGATATCGGTTGAAATGACAGGATGGGGCGCTCGGTCAAAATGACATAATGGTTGATGTTTGGCAAAGCCCGTTAATGTCATCTTGAGCGCAGTCGAAAGATCTCAAAGTTGAGGTAAGTGCGGCGGCGTTCTTTGACCATTGCCTTATTGCAGCAGGACTTTGAGATTTCTCCATTCCGCGCGCCGCAGGCGCGCTCCAGTCGAAATGACAGGATGGGGCGCTCGGTTGAAGCGGCAAAAAAGGGGCGCGGAGCATTCATGCTCCTCGCCCCGCAATGTGAAAAATGCGATTATATGAGATGTTTGACCTCGGTATATGCCATGACGAACGGCCCCGTGCCCTTGGCGTCGTTTTCTACGACGGGTTCGGAGATATAGTATTCGAACGTGCCGTCGCGGCGGCGGTTATTTTCGGGGCCGAGCCCGGCGACGAGACATATTCCGCCGAGATTGAGCTTGCCCTGCGTGAAGCCGAGATATTTGGCGCATATGCCGTCGAACACGCTCTTGCCGACCGCGGCGAAGCGGCTGTCCAAAATGCCCAGGCGCGCGCCCTTCATCATGGCGTAAGCTATCATGGCCGAGCCGGAAGTTTCGGGATAGTTGCCCTCCTTTTCCGCCTTGTCGATGACCTGCCAGAACATGTGCGTCCGGGGATCGATGTAGCCTTCCAGCCCCTCTATGGTGGTGCGGAAGATGGCGGCCAGCTTTTCCCTTGCGGCGGCGGCGGTGACGTAGTCTATCGCGTCGATGAGCCCGACGGTATACCATCCGTCCGCACGCAGCCAGAATGACTTGGACAACCCCGTGCGCTCATCCGCCCAGAAGGCCTTTTTGGAGTAATCCCAGCCGTGGTAATAGAGGCGCTTCTCCCTGTCGTACATGTGCTCATATACGTTGGTGAACTGCGTTACGACGTCCGAAAAGTCGCCGCCTCCGCGCTCGGCCGCATAGCGCGTGCTGAACACCTGCGCCATGTAGAGGCCGTCCAGCCACACCTGGTCGGGATATATCTTTTTGTGCCAGAAGTTGCCTATGGCTATCCTGGGCTGGGTTTTCAGCTGCTCGCGCAGCAGCTCTATGGCCTTTGAATACTTCTCTTTGCCCGTCTCCCTGTAGAGATCGAAGAGTATCCTGCCCTCGTTTATGTTGTCCAGGTTGTAGCTCTCCAGGTCGTACCCCCTTATCGAGCCGTCCTCGAAGACGTAATAATCGATGAAGTTATCTATGAAATCGAGATACCTCTTTTCGCCCGTGGAACGGTATATGGAGTAGAGCGACGTCATCATGCAGCCGTCGATGTAGTTCCACGCCGCGCTCTTGCCGTGGCGGATGTTTTCGATGTTCCATACGGGAGCTTCGGGCTTTGTTTCGGCGATGAGCCTGTCTATATAGCTTTCTATAATTGAATAATCCATAAATTTCCCTCCCCATGCGGCCGTCACTCGATTGTGAGCCCGCCGCAGTTCTTTTTGATTATTTCGGGCCCCTTTACGCCCTTGAATGTGACGTTTTTAAGCGTTACTTTTTCCACGTTGTCGATATACAGTCCCTCCCTGCAGTATTCGCGGACGAATTCGAGCATGGCGGGCTTGAAGGGCTTTGCGTCCTCCCTGAAGGAGAAGGAGACGTTTTCGAGCACTATCTCCTTTACGGGCTGTTCGACGAGACCGTCGAAGTAGGCGCACATGCACTCGCAGTCAACGCACTCGATATCCCTGAATGTGAACTTGCCCATGTAGGGAGTATCGTCGCCGACGGGGCGCTTTTCGCGCGACCAGACGTATTCGGTGTGGCCGTCGGGATCGCAGAAGTAATACATATTGAGGACGAGGGGGGTTATGACGTTGACCATCTTTATGTTTTCAAAGAGCACGCCGTCTATGACGGAATCCTTGCCCCTGCCCCTGCGCGACTTTATGCGCAACCCCCTGTCCGTATGGCTGAAGACGCACTGGCAGACGGTGAGATTTTCCACCCCGCCCGAAATTTCGCTTCCCAGCACTATCGCACCGTGGCCGTCGCGGAAGAGATCGTTGCGCAACGTGTGGCGGTTAGCGGGCGTCTTGTACCTGGAGCCCATATATATCTTGCCCGATTTGATGGCCACGCAGTCGTCGCCCACGGAGAATACGCAGCCGATTATATCCACCTTGTCGCAGCTTTCGGGATCGAGGCCGTCGGTGTTGGGCCCCGTGTAGGGGTTGCTGACGCGGAGATCGTAGAAGCCGAGGTTGCTTGAAAAGAAGGGGTGGAGATTCCACGCCGCCGAATTTTTGCAGGTGACGCCGTGCATGACGACGTTATTGCACTTGTTGAGAAAGACCAGCCTGGGACGGGCGACCGCGCGCCCCTTGGGGGTGGCCCACCACGTCGATTTATCGGCGTTGCCGTTGATGGCGCCGCGGCCGACTATTTTGATGTTTTCCGCCCTGTATGCCGAGACAAACGACTGGTGGCAGGGATAGGGATTGCCCTCCCACGAGGCGAGGATGTCCTCCGTGCCGTCTTCGTGCTCTATCTTTGCGGGGATATAGGGGTAGTGCTCTTCGACGACGTCGCCCAGGAGCTCGCCCCCCTCCTTTATCTCCAGCGTGATGTCGCTGCGCAATACTATGGGGCGGACGTAGAAGCTGCCGGCGGGAATGACCACTCTGCCGCCCTTGGGGCAGCTGTCTATGGCCATCTGCACATAGTAGGTATCGTCCGTGACGCCGTCGCCCCTGGCGCCCAGCTCCTTTACGTCTATGCAGCCGCTCTCGCCGGGCGTCTTAAAGGTATACTCGCCGTCGCAGCAGGATACCGCCACGCGGTACTGAGTGTCGGGGCGGAGATCGAAGAGCGAAAAGACGTTGGTATCGCACTCGCAGACGCGCTCGCCGTTTAAGGTGACGGTGTACTTTTGGGGACTGTAGTAGGGATTGCTGTTTTCGAGTTCGAAACAGGCCGAAACGCTCGAAACAAACAGTTGCTTAAACATATTGACCTCTGTTTATAATTTTATTTTTGCCCCTCGCTCATCGGCGGGGCGCACCGCAGCGCCGTATGACTGCGGAGGAGGCGGCAATCCCGTTTGACGGCGGGATATGCCGCGGTTAATGTAATTCCATGCAGTCTGCGGCGGACGGGGCGGCTGTGCCGCCGGAAAATTTTCCGCCGCATTCGTGCGGGGATATGGCGCGGATAAAGCCCGCAACGCCATGTTGACGGGGAGGGCTATGCCTCGTCGCCGGCGGAGGATCCCCCTCCGCGCGATCTGCTTATGCCGCGCTTTACGACAAAGACTATGAGATCCTTGACGCCTATAAAGGTCATATCTATTATCAGGCAGAAGGTTGCGAAGAGCAACGGCTCGACGCCTACGGGCATGTTTGCATCGTGCAGAAACCTGTAGACAAACGCGACGAGCGTGACGACTACGAGATAATAGGCCATGTTTGCCAAAAACGTCCAGTAGGCCTTGAAGGGGAAGGGAAACATCATGTAGGCGTTGTATTCCCTTTCGTCCGTTTCCAGAAACCTGTAGATGGGATTGACGAATATATCGACAATTATGCCCAGGCCTATGCCCGTTATGACCATCTGGTCGAGGGCGTCGATGTTGATGCCCAGCGCCATCATGAAAAAATAGCACGCGACGCCGCAAAACCACCACTTAATGAACAGCGCCTTGACGGGCACGGGGATGCGGGAGAGCTTATCTATTTTATACGGATCGAAGTGTTTGTCCTTTTGTTCCGCCTCGCCCGTTATCTCGCCGATATTCGTGGTGACGGGCTCCGCATCCTTGGCCGATTCGCCGTCCTTGAGGGCGGAGACGAGCTCGTCCACCTTGTCGGACTTGAGGTCGTAATAGTTGGTAATGGTAGTTTCGGGGTTATGCTTCTTCTTTTTTGACATCTTTTCTTCTTAATATAATAACCGACAATGACTGCCGGTTATTATACAACTTTATTATTGTTCCTTTGAAAAAATCAGTCTTCTTCGCTGGTGTCGATCTCTTCCTTGAGCTGCGTCGATTCGATATCTATCCTCGTGTTTATCTTCATGAGGAGCTTATGATATACAGGGCAGGCCGCGGTGAGAGCGACGACTATTATGACGAGGATGCAGTGGGCGAGTATGCTGCCCATTGCCGCGCCGAGATAGGAATATACGCCCGCCGTGCTGCCCGTGCCGGTGATCCAGTAACTTTCGTACTGGCTGGAGCCTTCGGGCACGCGGATGAGATCGTCGGCGTAGTTTACAGACCACATGATGTAGAGATACAGATCGAGCGCGATGAGCACGCCCATGAATACGTATGCCATGATGAGCATGGGCATATTGGGCTTTTTGGAGCGCTTGGGGAAGGCGTACATGAAGAGCATTATTACGAGTATGCTGAACAGAACGCAGATGAAGAGACAGAGTCCCTGCATCTCCCCGCTGTATTCGGGCGACATGGCGAGCTGCGAAAGGCTGCCGAGCGCGCACATCATGAGTATCGTGGATACGACGAGCACCAGGAAGGGTATGGTTGTGGGACGCCTCTTGAGTTTGACTATCATCTTGCGTCCCCTCTCCTTTAAGCCTGCGGCGAAGCGCTTGCCGAAAGAGGGCTTGTTCTGAGGAGGGGCGGGTTGCTGCATTTCTACAACGTTTTCGTTTTCAGTCATCTTTACCGTCCTCCTTATAACAATGCTTTGCCGGGTATTTCGCCCGAGGGAAGTTCAAAGAAGTGCACCTTTTCGGCATCGAATCCTATCCGGATTTCGTCGCCGAACTTATAGTGGCTCCACTCCGCGAACTTGCAGACTATGTTCTTCTGCCCCGCGACTTTGCCGTGGACGAGGGTATTCATGCCGAGGTTTTCGTTGTTGGTTACACTCAGGCTGACGGGGCCGTCCTTTACTATATTTTCGGGACGGACGCCCAGAATGACTTCCTTGCCGTCGTAACCTTCGAGGGCTTTGAGCTGCCTTTCATCCAGAGGATATCTGAACCAGTCGCAGACGAAATCTCCCCCCTCCACCTTGCCGTTGAACATATTCATGGGGGGAAGCCCTATGAATGTGGCCACAAAGGTGTTGGCGGGGTGGTCGTAGAGGTCTATGGGCTTGCCTATCTGCTGTACGTGCCCCATGGACATGCAGACTATTCTGTCGGCCAGAGTGAGGGCCTCTGTCTGGTCGTGGGTGACGTACATTATGGTGGCGTTGAGCCTCCTGTGGAGGAGCATGAGTTCCCGCCTCATGGAGCCCCTTAACTGCGCATCGAGGTTGGAGAGAGGCTCATCGAAGAGGAACAGCTTGGGGTTACGCACTATGGCGCGCCCCATTGCCACGCGCTGGCGCTGGCCGCCCGAGAGCTGACGGGGCTTTTTGTTGAGCTGAGTCTTTAAATCGAGAATCTCTGCCGCGGCCATGACCTTGCGGTGGATGACCATCTTATCCTCCTTTCTCAAGGTGAGGGAGAAGGCCATGTTTTCGTAGATAGTCATGTGGCCGTAGAGCGCATAGTTCTGGAAGACCATGGCTATATCCCTGTCCTTGGGAGGCATACGGGTGCAGTCCTTTCCGTCGATGACGAGTTCGCCCTTGGTGATATCTTCGAGCCCAGCGACCATGCGGAGCGTTGTGGACTTGCCGCAGCCGGAGGGGCCTACGAGGACGATGAATTCGCCGTCGTGGATATCGAGGTTGAAATCGTAAACGGCCTGGACGCCGCCGTCGTAAATTTTATCTAAATGGCGGATATTTACTTCGGGCATTATTGCACCTCTCTTTCGGCAGGTTTGAGGGGAGCTGCCTGAGCGTTATTTTTGTTTTGCGCCTCTTCTTCGGCGTTGAGCTGCCTTACGGCCTCCATTACGTCGGCTTCGCCCGAATCGAGTTTGGCCTGGAATTTTTCGAGCCTGTCGGCGACTATCCAGCCCCAGACGGCGGAAGCTATGAGGCAGGCCGCCGAAGCGAGGAGATAGACGAGCATCAGGGTGAAGAAGAACGCGCTGGAATCGTGGGGATAGTACCCGAAATATCCTATGGTGTGCAGGCTGTCCGCATCGATGAGGAGGTTATCCCTTATACCCATGAGGGGATAATAGAATATCCTCAGGATCTGAAAGACGGCGACGACGAGAAGGACTATGGCAAACTTTTTGTTGTAGCCCTTTACGCCTTCGGACGAAAGGAAGATGGTGAGCAGCACTACCAGCGTGAGAAGTACGGAAAACCCTATGGATATGGTGGTGAATTCCGACTTGGGCATTGCATATAGAACGGTGAAATATAGACAGTTGAATACCAGTCCCAGAAGAGCGAGCGCCGAAGCGAGCGTATTCTTTTTGTAGCGCATTACGTCGTTGGCGATTATCTGTTCATTGGCAGAGAGTTGCTTTTTCATTTAAGCCACCTCCTTTGCGTTTTGGGACAGAAGAGCCTTTTCGCCCTTCATCAACTTTATTTTCCAGATTAAATTGAGCACAAGGAAGACCGCATCGGCAAGGACGACTATCATGAAGACATACCCGACGGCGAAAGTCCAGGGGGAACTCCATTCCCCGAAGGAATCGTTGAGCTTGAGCATGTAGTACACTTCCTCGGCATCAACGAGATCGACGGCGTTGTACGAAGCGCTTGCACTGCTTATGAGCACAATGAGCATAACGATAAAGACAACTTCGTAGACGACGACTATCGCGGTTGCAACATAGTTGGTGATGTAATAATTGCGGCGGTTGTGATTGCCCGCTACAAATAACAGAACGGCGGCTATCACGAAGATTACGCCCAGCATCAGGAGAGTATCGTTTACATACTGGATATAATCGAGAAATTCCATCGAACCTTCGGTGGATTTATCCGCTATCTGAATGACCTGATGAATGGAGCCGCTGGAAAAGACGAGCGCATATACCACGCCCAGAGCGGCCACTATCAGGGAGACGATCATCAAAATTTTTTGAAATCGCATTTGAGTTTTCATACCACTTTTCCCCAAATGACAGCTTTTGCTGTGCGCCCGCCCCGCAGAGCGGGCACACAGAGCTGAAAATTTAATTTTGTTTTATACGGTTTGTTGAGAGACGGGCTTTAAACGCGTTTATGCGTTTGCCTCGTACCAGTCAAGCAGGATATCCCAAGCCGTTTCCTTGTAACCGACGAGATCTTCAAGACCGACATCGTTATTGAGCTTGACCGCATCTTCCGCACTTGAAGGAAGAGCCTTGGAACCGCGTCCGACGCTTTCGAGGCTGATCGTGACATAATCCATGGTCTTGGAAGTATCGAAGCCGTAGTACATTATGTCGAGCAGGATGTTCCTAGAGGTCTTGGAAGTGGATACATACATGTTGTTGTTATCGGCGCCCTGTCCGGAGAGAAGGGCGAGGTTGCCGGCAGCAATTGCATTAGTAGTACGTGTGTCGTAAGGCAGCAGCGTAGGGCTGAGAGTATACCAGTAATTATTTTCATCTATCGTCTGGAACTGGTGCTTTACTGTGCCGTTGTTGAGGGCGACGTTGACGATATTGGAGCCCACTCTTCCGCAGGGGGACGTGCACTGATATTCGAAGCCCTGATCCTTGTTGCCGAGGGGCAGCGTGGTGCCGAGCAGTCTGCGCGCGTAGTTGGTGAAGTTGTGGCTCTGCGTAGCGAAGAGTGCCTTGGATTCATTCGTCATGGTGGGTATCTGCCTGCCGTTATAGAACGTGCCGGTGTATACCTTGCCGTTGAAGATGAAGTAATCTTCCGCATACTCGTCCTTTACGGTGTACTGTGCGGGGAACTTGGTGCTGTAGTTGACCGTCTTGGAGGCATCGGCAACCGTATCGAGCGTGACGTTCGTTGCTTCGGTTGCATACCACAAGCCGTTGGGATTGGTGTTGCCGTTGGTGGACTGAGGGCCGTAAGTCATTACTATCTGGCCGTCGGTGGAGTAGAGATAATCTACAAACGTGAGCACAGCCGCAAGTTTTTCGGGATTATCGGCAACCGCATCCTGGGGAATGCAGAGACCGCCGTCCTTGACGCCGCGCCACGATTCGGTGAAGCGCATTATCGTTTCGGCCGTGCCGTCGTCGTTGGTATCCCACTTGGATACGGAGGTGAGGATGGGAGCGAAGTTATAATCCGTGTCATCTTCAAAGCCCCACGCCGAAGTCTGCGTCTGAACGTAGTCGTGCATGGAGAGCGCCTGAACGTTGGTGCCTTCGCTTGTGGAAAGGTTCTTATCGCTTATATTGTTGGCGGTGTTGAAGAGACCTTCGAGAGCGAGGTCGTGCATCTTGTCGAGAGCTTCCCAGAAGCCTACTTCCGAACGGCCGTCTGCAATTTCGCCCTTGCTGTTGATATAAGTATAGTTATACCTCGATTCGAGGCCGCGCGCGCCGTAAAGTTCGCCTGCAAGCGAGCTGACGTCGGTGGTTCTCTGCGTTGTGAATGCACGGCCGGCTACGAGGTAGCGGAGGGATATATCCGCGGCTTCGGCGCCGAGCATGGTGCCGGAGGTTACGAATACTCTGCCGAGGGCGGTGTAGAGGTCGGCATCCCATGCGGCGCAGGCGCTGTTGAATACGCCCGCCCTGGTGAGGCCGTTGGCTTCGGTGTAGAAGGAATTGCCGTCTTCGCCGAGGTAAGCTACGTCGATATATCTCCTGAGGAGGTTGACGAGCGTGGTGCCCTTGACTGCGCCCTGCGTTTCGTTGATGGCGAGATTCATTATATCAACGATGTTGCCGCTCTTCTGTGCGGCGATATCGGCTGCATCTATGCCGGCATCCGCGAGGATGGCGCCCATGGAACCTGCCGTAGTGGCCTTTGCGTCCGCGAGGGCCTTATCGTAGCTGACGGTAACTTCCACTGTGGCGTTGGAAGTTACGGCGTCGGCATCGTTGCCGACCTCCGCCTGCGTATCGGAGAGAACCGCGGGATCGGTCGTCTCTATCTTCCAGCTGCCTTCCGTTCCCATGAATGATTTAGCGGAGGCCTGCGTTCCTACTATTTCGTCTGCGGGCTTGCTGTCATGAGCGTTCTTGGCATCTGCCTGGGCCTTAAAAGTGGTGGTTGCCAGGGAGACGTCGCCGTTGATGAGCAGAGTTTCTACGAGATCCTTGCGCATGAGCACGAACTTTTCGATATCGTCGTTGCCGTCGAAATAGGGGATCATGTACATTGCGCCGTCATTATTTGCAATGAGCGACATCTGAATGACGGGCGAGGATTCGAGGAATGCCTTTAAGTTGGGCATATAGTCGAGATAATCGGCTATATTGAGCAATGTACCGCTAGCGGATTCCTTTATGATGGCGCTGGCGGAGGCGGTGAGAATATCTACTGCGGCAAGGCCGCCTTCGGTATTATAATTCTCCTTGATTTTCGAAATGTTTTCGCTTGCGGAGACGCCGGGGTATCTATCGAGGATATCTATGCCCAGCGTAGATTCGACTGCCGCCCATGCGGGCTTTAACGTGCCGGCCGAAGCGGTGGTGCCCATGAGTCCGCCGTTTTTGTTGGCTTCGGTAGCGGTCGTGCCGTCATAGGCGATACCCGTCTGAGCATTGTTGTGACCTGCGGCGAAGATTACTTCCTGCCCTGCGTCGTACGAGAGCTTGCCGTTTGCGTCGGTTGCGGGGGTGAGCTTGTTGTCGGTGCTTCCGGCGTTGGGGTTTTTGGGCCCGCACGCTGCGAGCGAGACGGCCATGGAACCGGCCATCACCATTGCCACAACCGCACTGATGATCTTTTTGGTTTTGTTGTTCATTATATTTCTCCTTATTTTTAATTTGCTTTTTTCTTGTTCCGCCCCCACCGCCGTTATCTGCCGCACCTTTATATGGGGACGCTTTTAAAGGCGCGGGAGCGCTTGAACTGCGCTTATTAAGTTGTACCGGTAATTAAAGATTATTCCTTTACGCCGCCCATATTTACGCCCTTGGCGAAATACTTTTGGATGAAGGGATAAATTACGAGTATGGGCACCATGGCGAATACAACCATCGCATAGAGATAGGACGTTGCTTCGGGAACGGATTGGACAATCCAGTCTTCGCCGCGGTCGTTTGTGGTGAGGAGCGTGTTCCTTTCAAGGAAATCGCGCATATACACCTGAACGGGCCACGAATACGACTGCCCCGTACCCAGCACCCTGTATGCCCAGAAGTAGCCGTTCCAGCGGGAGATGCCGAAGAAGAGGGCGACGGTTGCTATGGTGGCCTTGCTCATGGGAATGAACACCTTGGTGAGAATCTGAAGTTCGGTTGCGCCGTCTATCCTTGCGGCCTCCTCGATTTCGGAGGGGACGCCTTCGAAGGCGTTTCTCAAAAGGATGATGTTCTGCGCGTTCATGCCCATGGCGATGACGATGAGCCACTTTAAGTCGATATCATACATACTCGACTGGCCGACGAGGTTTGCCATTATAAGGCCCGTCTGCTGATAGTTGAGGTATGTGGGGACGACGCCGGCCGCAAACCACATGGTGAACACGAGGAAGAAGTTCCAGCCGTGCCTGCCCATGAGCCTCTTTTTGGAGAGGGCATATGCGCCGAGTATGGAGTAGAACAGACACCAGATAGTACCCACGAACGTGAGGAAGAGGGTGTTTGCGTAGTTAACCCAGAAGGTACTGTTTTCAATAACCCACATGAAGGACTGTATCTGGGGCTCTACCGGCCAGATGATTACCTCGCCGGCCTGGATAGCGTCGAAGCTGGAAAACATCGAACTCAACGCATACAGCAGAGGGTATATGCAGAGAACTGCAAATATTATCAGGAGGACATACGCAATGATCTTGAATATGAGCTCCGATACTTCCATTTTTCTTTTCATTTATTCCTATCCCCCTATCAATACAGCGATACATCCGAAACTTTGCGGGCAATCGTGTTTGCGCCGATGACGAGAATCATGCCGATGAGGTTGTTCGTCATCTCGCCCGCGATACCGAAGGCCTGGTTGAGTTCCGCACCGGTTGACGCCGTTGACAATCTGTTTGACCATGTGGAGACGACTTCCGCCACGTTGTAGTTGCCGTAAGTCGAATCGGGGCTCAACAGGTAGAGTTTTTCGTAGCCTACGGAGAGCAGGCCGCCTATCTTCATGATGAGCATTATAACCACGGTGGAGAGTATGCTGGGCAGAACTACGTAGCGCATCTGCTGCATCTTGCCCGCGCCGTCTATCTGCGCCGCCTCGTATGAGGTGGGCGACACGGCGATTACTGCGGCGAAGAATACTATACTGTCGTAACCCGCGTGCTCCCATATATCTGTGACGACGTACAGCGCACGGAAGTATTCCGATGTCAGCAACAGACCGTCGTTGACTCTGCTCATCAGCGTTTCACTGTGCGATATCATCATTAGGAAGCGCGATACTATACCTATCGGCTGACCTCCCGCGGTGCCCTGGAAGAGAGCCAGCGCCAGCGAAGTGACGATAACCGTGGAGATGAACTTGGGCAGATATACGCACACCTGAAGTATGCTGCGCGTTATGTTGGACTTGACCTCGTTGAAGAAGAGCGCCAGGATTATCGGCATGGGGAAGCCGAACAGAAGCCCGTAGAAGGCGAGGATGAATGTGTTCCTGAACGCCATCCAGAAGGACGCCGAATAGAAGCCCACGAAGATGCTCTGGAAGGCGGAGATGCCCGCCCACGCTCTTTCGTCGGGATTGACGGCGCTGCCGTACCTGAATGCCGCCGTCAGCGAATACATGGGCGCGTACTTCCAGAGGAGGTACACGAGCAACATGGGAACGAGCATGAGGTACAGGCGCCAGTCCTTCAACAGGGTAAGGCCGATGTTTTTCCACCTGTTGCGCTCTGTTTCGTCCCTCACACGCTGTTCGGCGGGCATCGAGTATGTGCCCGTTGACTCATCGTATTCGAGGAAATCGTCGCATTTGAGTTTGAACATTTATTTCCCTCCGTTATCTTTGATCGGTGCCCCGCAAAGGGCCCGTATTATCCGTTATTTATTGCGGACGGCTGCGCTCTCCGCGCTCCGTCGGCCGGAACGGCGGCAGTGCCCGTCCCCCCGGCCATGACGGGGGAGGCGTCTCCCGCGCCCGCACTGCCGGTCGGGGCAGAACTTCCCGCGCCCGTCCTATTATTATTGGCATATCCGGCGTTAAAAAACAGTGCCGGCAATGTTTGTTTGTGCTGTTCCTTTCGGGAACAGCACACGGCCGCGGCCGTGTTGTCGATCATATCGCCCGGTCGGCGTTTTGATTGCTACATATGGCGCCCGCCTCGGGCAATCAGAGATATTCGGAATCGTCGTTGCGGTTGAGAATGGACAGCGCCTCGCCGTCTATCTCGGTATACCCGTCGTAATCTTCGCCGAAGGTATCCCGCTTGGCCTGCGCCTTGCGCTCCTCGTCGAGGCGGAGGAGATAGGCCTTTTGGTCTTCGAACATGCCGTCCAGCCTGCGCATCACCAGAATGATGACTACCGCTACGCCCAGAGTGACGAGGTCGGAGAGCTGCCCCACGAGGGTGGCGGCAAAGTCGAACCCGAAGCAGGCGGCGACTATCGTTCTGCCGAAGGCCGCAAGCAGCCATGCCGCAAGCACGTATAGCGCCGAAAAATACCACTTTGATATTATCCGCTTTTTGCCGACATACCTGTTGACAATAAGGAGCAGACAGATAAAGAGATTACCTATTATATACACGGCATAATGCGAAGGCAGAAAACCTTCGCTGCCGAGATTTAAAAGGCAGTACAGCAGTCCGCCCCCCGCCGCATAGAAGGCAGCGGGCCATCCCCACCTTATAAGCACGAGGACGACCACGGGCACCAAAGACGAAAAAGATATGCTGCTGAATGCGGAAACGGCGTAGCGGATCAACAGCTCGAACGCGACGAATATGACTGCGAACAGAAAGAGATCCGTCGTTCTGTACTGACCGAATGAGATCAATCTTGAACCGTTTTTTCGCATATTACTAGAATTCGCACACTTTCAATGCGCTTTTTATGTGACTATATCACATTTAACGTAACTATTATAACATGCTCTTTTTGAAATTGCAATACTATTTTAAAAATTTTTTGTTGTTTCATCAAAAAAAATGTGATATAATAGTGCAAAACAAGGACAAGGAGCACAGGGAATGAAGACATTGCACCTCGCCCCCGGCGACGATTTGCAGAATATATTGGACGGCATATGCGAACCGACCACAATATATCTGGCCGAAGGCACTTACAGGACAAAGCTGTGGATAGGGCGCGACGACGTAAAAATAATAGGCGCCGACCGCGAAAGAACGGTGATATGCTGGGACGATTACGCCAGAAAGCCCCATGCGGACGGCGGAGAATACAACACGTTCCGCACGTACACCGTCTGCGTGACGGGAAAGGGCTGCGAAATAGCCGATCTCACCATACAGAACACCAACGCCGATCCCCGCGTTGCGGGACAGTGCGTGGCGCTCTCCGTGAACGCGCCCCTCTTCCGCGCGGAGAACGTAGATCTGAAATCCATGCAGGACACGCTGTTCACCGCCCCCTTCCCCGACGACCTGGTGGTGAGATATTCGGGGCTGACGGACGATCCGGCATACTATGACGGCTTCATCCCGAGGGAGCAGCTGCGCATGGAGGGCGGCTCCGTGCAGATATACAAAAACTGCCGCATATACGGCACCGTAGACTATATATTCGGCTGCGCCGAGGCCTACTTTGACGGCTGCGAACTCATATCCCTGCACGAGGAGCGCGGCCACGGATATGTGGCCGCGCCCGCGCACAGCCTTAAACAGGCCGCGGGATATCGCTTTATAAATTGTCACTTTGTATCGCAGGGCGCCGCGGAGGGCAGCGTATTTCTGGCGCGCCCGTGGAGGGACTTCGGCAAGTGCGAATATGTTGACTGCACGCTTGACGGGCACATATCCCCCCTCCTTTACGACAAGTGGAACGACTCGTACCGCGACCGGACGGCGCGTTTTGCCGACAGCGGCCTGAAATCTTCAACGCCCCTTTCGCCCGCGGCGTGGAGCAGGCGGCTGACCGAAGGCGGCCGCGCGGAAGTTTGCGAAGGCTACCGCCGCGCCAGGGCGCTGTGGGAAGAGCACGCGCGCCAGGCAAAATAGCCCGCACGCCGCAAAAAATAACGCAAAATTTATGTTGCCCCGCACATATGTGCGGGGCAACTGTGTTTAAACGGTATTTTCCGCGGGAGGGATTGCAGCCCCGTCCGCAGGGAACGACATTTAAATAATCAAAGCCTTCAGAACCCGAAATATTCCTTTGCGTTGTTGTAGCAGACATCCTCCACTATCCTGCCGAGGGTATCGAGCTCCTCTGCGGGATACTGGCCGCCCTCCACAAGGTTGCCCAGCATGTTGCAGAGCAGTCTGCGGTAGAGCTCGTGACGGGGATAGGACAGGAAGGAGCGGCTGTCGGTGAGCATACCGACGGACTGGGCGACGAGGCCGACCTGCATGAGCGTTTCGAGATTCTGCTTCATGCCGTCGAGCTGATCGAGGAACCACCACGCCGTACCCACCTGGACGCGCCCCTTGACTCCCTCCTTCTGGAAGCAGCCTGCGAGCACGGTGAGTGCGTAATTATCGCGGGGATTGAGGCAATACAAGATTGTCTTGGGCAGGGCGTCCTGTTCGTCGAGCGCACCCAGAAGAGCGGAAAGTTTTTCCATATATACCGCGTCCTCTATGGCGTCGAAGCCCGTATCGGGGCCTATCTTTTTGAGCATGGACTTGGAGTTGTTGCGCAGAGCGCCTATATGATACTGCTGTACCCAGCCGTGCTTTGCATACTCCCTGCCGAGGAATACGAGGATGTATCCCTTGTACTTATCCTGCTCCTCTTCGGTGATGTGTTCGCCCCTGAGCCCCTTGAGGTAGACGGCGTTGGCCTCCTCATACGTGGCGGGCGCGTAATGGACGACGTCGAGGGCGTGGTCGGAGAGGCGTGAGCCCATCGAATCGAAGAAGGCGATGCGCTCCGCGAGGGCGGATGTGAAATCTTCGAGCGTCCCGAGCTCCCTGCCGACAACTTTTGAAAGCTGGCCAACCCAGTCGGCAAACCACGAGAGTTCGACGTTTATGGCCTTATCCGGCCTGAACGCGGGGCGGACGCTGACCTTGAGCGTCTTATCGGCGTTCATCTTCTTGTGCCACTCGAGCGAATCGACGGGATCGTCCGTGGTGCACACCGTCTTTACGTTGAACTTTTCCATCATCTTGCGCGCGGTGAGCGTTTCGAGCACTTCGTTGGCCTTGTTCCATATCTTTTGCGCGTTCTTGGGAGTGATCACGTCGTCTATGCCGAAGTAGCGCTGCATCTCCAGATGAGACCACAGATACAGGGGATTGCCGACGAAGTAGGGCATACTCTCTACAAACTGCATGTACTTTTTGTAGTCGTCGTCCGGGCCGGATACGGAGTCCTCCTCGTACCCCCTTGCGCGGAGAGCGCGCCATTTGTAGTGGTCGCCGTACCTGTCGCCCGCGCCCAGCCACACTTCGGTGAGGTTGCGGAACTTTTTGTCTTCGTATATCTCCCTGGGAGGGAGGTGGCAATGGTAGTCGATTATGGGCATACCTTCGGCATGTTCATGATACAACTTTCTGGCAGTCTCCGTTTCGAGGAGAAAATCTTTATCCATAAATGCTTTCATTATAGAGTTACCCCCGTTTTAAAAATTGCAATTTCTCTGGTGTTGTTAATTTCGTTTTTGGTGCGTTTGCCGCCGGCGACATCGACGACGAGATCTATGAGGGCTTCGAGCTGGGTGGCGAAGTCGCTCTCCAGCACGGCGCCGGCGTTGAAATCCACCCAGCCCGGCTTTTTTGCGGCCAGTTCGCTGTTGGTGGATATCTTTACGGTGGGAACGAAGCCGCCGAAGGGAGTGCCCCGCCCCGTGGTGAAGAGCACGAGGTGGCAGCCCGCCGCGCCGAGGTTAGTTACGGCGCACATGTCGTTGCCGGGGCCGTTTAAGAGATTTAACCCCTTGGCCGTGACATATCCGTCGTCGAACACCACGTCGGTGACGGGGCCGGAGCCCGACTTCTGCGTGCAGCCGCACGACTTGTCCTCAAGCGTGGTTATGCCCCCCGCCTTGTTGCCGGGCGAAGGATTTTCGCCGACGGGCTGGCCGTTGGCGCGGAAGTAGTCCTTGAAGTCGTTGATGAGTTTGACGGCCTTTTCGAACGTAGCCCTGTCCTTGCAGCGGTTCATGAGCTGCTGTTCGGCGCCGAACATTTCGGGCACTTCGGAGAGCACCGACGTGCCGCCCACCGAGACAATATAGTCGGAAAACAGCCCGACGAGCGGATTTGCGGTGATGCCCGAAAGCCCGTCCGAGCCGCCGCACTTTAGGCCGACTTTTAAGCACGATATATCCATCATGGTGCGTTTATCGCGGGATATTACCGAGGCAATCTCCCTGCACAGCTCCACGCCCGTCTCCACTTCGTCCTCGACTTCCTGGCAGACGAGGAACTTTATCCTGCTCCCGTCCACCTCGCCCAGGCCTTCCCTGAAGGCATCCATCTGGTTGTTTTCGCAGCCCAGCCCGAGGACGAGCACGCCGCCCGCATTGGGATGGCGCACCATCTTCTGGAGCATGAACTTTGTCCTTTCGTGGTCGTCGCCGAGCTGCGAGCAGCCGTAGGGATGGGGGAAGGTGAAGATGCCGTCGAACCCCTCCTCGCCATAGCGCGCCTTGAAAGTTTCGACAATCTCCTTTGCCTGTCCGTTGACGCAGCCGACGGTGGGGATTACCCACAGCTCGTTGCGGATGCCCACGTCGCCGTTTGCGCGGCGGTAGACGTTTACCCGGCGCATCCTGCCCGCGGGCAGGGCGCAGTCTACGGGGGAATAGGTGTATTGGAGATTTTCGTTTAAATTTGTGCAGACGTTGTGAGTGTGCACGTGCTCGCCTGCGGCGATATCGCGTGTGGCGTGCGCTATCGGCGTGCCGTACTTGATTATATTTTCGCCCGCCTTTATGGGACGGAGGGCAAATTTATGCCCTTTGGTTATGTCCTCGGCAAGGGTTACACCCTCGTATGCCTCCCCCTTTTTGAGGTCGGCGAGGGCCACGGCGACGTTATCGAGCTTGTTTATTATTATAGATTTTTTAGCCATTTACAAATTCCTCTACTGCGGCGCGCATACCCTTTTCCTCCATCTCCTTGAGGTATCCGGCCACCCTTTCGGCAAGCGCGGGGTGGATGTCGTTCATATCCGTCTCCCACGCCTCCTTCCATGCGAGAACTTCGCGCGCGAACTTTTTATAGTCCGTGCCGCACTCTTCCCACATCTTCTTCCAGTGTTCGAGGAGGGCGGGATCGTCCTTTAAGGCTATGGTCTCGCTGCCCCTCCTGCCCTTGTGGAAGAGGCAGAGCGCCGCAAACGCGAATACGAGATGAAGGGGCAGTTTGCCCGTGAGGCGCACGTAGTCTTCGAGCGTGGGCAGAAGGCGGGTGCGGAACTTTGTAGTAGAGTTGAGCGCGATGGACATGAGCTCGTGGCGGATATAGGGGTTCTGATACCTCTCTATGACCGACGTTGCGAAAGCCGTCATCTGATCCTTGGGGAGATCGATGGTGGGATTGACCTCGTCGAACACGAAGTCGCGCACGAACTTGCCTATCGTGGGATCGTTTACGGCCTCGCCCACGGTATCGATGCCGCAGAGGTATGCGACGGGCACCATGGCGGTGTGCGAGCCGTTGAGGATCTTTACCTTGCGCTGCTTATAGGGCTTTATGTCATCGGCGAAGATGACGTTGAGGCCGGTGGAATCGGCGGGGAATACCTTTTGAACGAACTCCTCCTTCTTCAATACCCACAGGTGGAATATTTCGCCCTTGACGACGTTGTTATCTATATAGCCGCACTCCTCGCGGATGGCTTCTATCTCGTTCCTGGGATAGCCGGGGACTATGCGGTCTACGAGCGTGGACGTGAAGTGGTTGGCCTTCTGCATCCAGTTTATGAAGTTGCCGTCCATGCCGATATGTTCGGCGAGCTGCGTGAGGCACTTATAGAGTTCGTCGCCGTTGTTGTCGATGAGTTCGCAGGGAATTATGGCCAGCCCCTTCGACATATCGCCGTTGAATGCGTCATATCTGCGCTTCAACAGGGCGAGCAGCTTGCCGGGGAAGGACTTGGGGCACTGCGTGAAATCGGTGTCCGAGGGATCGAAGGATATGCCCGCCTCCGTGGTGTTGGAGATGACGACCTGAAGATCTTCGCTTTCGCCGTAGGAGAGAAAGCGTTCGTAGTCGGCAAAGGGATTGATATAGTCGTCGAGGACGTCTATTATCTGGCTCTTTTTTACCTTTTCGCCGTTATCTATGCCCTCGAGGCGGACGGTATAGAGGCCGTCCTGGGCGGCGAGTTCGGCCACCCTGCCCGCAGGCATGGGCTGAACGACGGCGACGGACGACCTGATGGCGCCGTTATCGTTGAGGTTCTGGATTATCCAGTCCACGAACGCGCGGAGGAAGTTGCCCTCTCCGAACTGCATTATCTTTATGGGCCTTTGGGGCTTTGAATGAATTTTTGTGCTTAAAGTTTCCATTATATACTCCTGATCTTATTGCCTTGCGGCTTTTAAAATATATTTAGGCGGCGCCCGGGGAAACGGGGATTACAAACACCATACGCCCCGGAATATGCCGCAAATACACTACTTTATAATTGCGGTATCCCCGCGGTTGCCGCAGCGGGAATACCGCAAATCGCAGTCTGTGTTTGAGTTGTTCCTCAGTGGCGGACGATATCCGTCTCCACCGCGAGTTCGGTCTCCCTGTCGTAGAGGTATGCGCTCTTATAGGGAACGGCAAACCTGCACCCTGCACCCATGGCGGGGGTATCGTGGGGATTGACCTTTAAGATGACGTTGGCTCCGTCCACGTTGGCGTAGACGTTGGTGACGTCGCCGAGGAGCTCGGTGAGGTCAACTTCCGAATCGAACACATAGCAGCCTTCGGGAGTTTGCCCCTCCGGAACGAGCATGATGGATTCGGGCCTGAAGGCGAACACCACTTCCCTTCCCTCCAGCGCGGCCACGTCGTTGGCAATGGGCGAGATATCGAGGTCGTCCTTGAGAACGAGCTTGCCGCCCTTTACGCTGCCGTACATGAAGTTCATGGGAGGTTCGCCTATGAAGCCGGCGACAAAGAGGTTGCGGGGATAGAAATAGAGTTCGAAGGGCGTGCCCACCTGCTGGATGACGCCCAGCTTCATGACGACTATCCTGTCGGACATGGTCATGGCCTCCGTCTGGTCGTGGGTGACGTAGATGGTAGTGGCGCCGACGGAGCGGTGGATCTGCTTTATCTCCGAACGCATGGTGACGCGCTGTTTTGCGTCGAGGTTGGAGAGAGGTTCGTCCATGAGGAAGATGGAGACCTTTCTGATGAGCGCGCGGCCGACGGCCACACGCTGACACTGGCCGCCCGACAGGTTGCGGGGGAATCTTTCGAGATATTCCGTAAGCCCGAGTATCTTTGCCGTGGCCTGCACCTTTTCCTCTATGATGTCATCGTCGATGCCCATGAGGGTGAGGCCGAAGGCGAGATTTTCGTAAACGGTGAGATGGGGATAGAGTGCGTAGGACTGGAATACCATTGCTATGCCCCTCTCCCTGGACGACTTCTGGTTTGCGAGCACTCCGTCTATATAGAATTCGCCGGAGGTGATGTCCTCGAGGCCGGCTATCATTCTGAGCGTAGTCGATTTGCCGCAGCCCGACGAACCTACGAGGCAGATGAATTCGCCGTCGTTAATTTCGAGGTTGAAATCATGCACGGCGTGGAAGCCGTTGGGATATACTTTGTTTACGTTTTTTAAGAGAAGATGTGCCATTTTTATTTTTCCCCTTATTGGATTATTCGCGAAAGTTTTGGCCGGCGCCGCCCGACGCGCCCGGGTGGCCGCGCGGAGCAAAAACGCTGCGCCCGTGCAAAAAGATTTATCTTAAATCTTCGGTCTTGATATTGTCCATATCGTCATACGTCTGATTTTCGCCGCACATACCCCAGATGAAGGTATAATTCATGGTGCCTACGCCCGTGTGGATAGACCACGAGGGCGAGATGACGGCCTGTTCGTTGTGCATGACTATATGGCGCGTTTCCTGCGGCGTACCCATGAGATGGAACACGGCCTGGTCGGCGGGAAGTTCAAAGTACATGTAAACTTCCATGCGCCTTTCGTGCGTGTGCGAGGGCAGGGTGTTCCAAGACGAGCCGACTTCGAGTTCGGTCATGCCCATGGAGAGCTGGCAGCTCTGGCAGACGTCGCCTATTATGAACTGGTTTATCGTGCGCTTGTTCATGCCCTCCGCCGTGCCGAGGTGGCGCTGCACGCAGTACCTTGTGCCTGCGGGGGGTTCAACCCCCTCGACGGGCTTGGTTATCTTGACCGTGGGGTACTCCTTGTGGGCGGGGCTGGAATTGAGGTAGAACTTGGCGGGATTTTTGGCGTCCACGGAACTGAACGTCACTTCCTTTGTGCCCTTGCCGATGTATATGCCCTCTTTGAAGCCTATATCATACTTTTTGCCGTCGAGCTCTATTACGCCCGCGCCGCCGATGTTGATGACGCCCATTTCGCGCCGTTCGAGGAAATAATTGGTTGCAAGTTCCTTGAACGTGCCGAGGGAGAGCGCCTTTTTGACGGGCATTGCGCCGCCGGCGATTATTCTGTCCTGATGGGAATAGGTGAGCAGAATGTCGTCCGCCTCAAAGAGCTTTTCGATGAGGTATTTTTTGCGGAGTTCCGCCGTGTCGTAATGTTTGGAATCATCGGGATGATTTGCATATCTTACATCAAATTTCATAAATAAATTTCTCCTTAACGCAAATCTTGGCTTGAGGCGCCTGCGATTTGCCGTTATTTTGAGAGACTCCGCCTCTCTTTGCGCGATCTTATATTTGCCCTGCATTTATTTAATCGCGCAAATTCACTCCGGCGAGCCTGCTTCGCAGCTAATTGTGTCCTGCTGCGCGAAAGCGCGGTTTCGCTTGCGACGTTATATTTTTTTACATAAGCCTCGCGCAAAAACGTGGCTTTTGCGCGAATGAGAAAGTCTTAACGCAAATCTTGGCTTGAGGCGCCTTCGATTTGCCGTTACTTTGAGGACGCTTCTCAAACGCCGTGATGAGATGCGGCGTTTTCGGTCACCGCTCGCACGAAACACATAGGTGCTCGCTCATCTCGCAACGCGCAAACAGCGCATGTGTGCTGTTTGCCGAAACGCGTTACTCGTCTCTCTTTGCGCGATCTTATATTTGCCCTGCATTTGCTTAATCGTGCCCCGCTATCATTAAAGGCATCTGCGGAGCCGTATCGACATAGAACCGGAACGAATTACACACTGTTCCATGTGCTGCGCACAAACTCAATTGAAGGCAGGATATCTTGCCCCGTTGTGCCTTCGAGCACCAGCACGGCATCCCTGTCGTATGCCTTTATCCTCTTGAGTATTGCGGGATAATCGAACATGCCCCTG
>CALVLX010000003.1 GCA_944341195.1 uncultured Clostridia bacterium | reverse complement strand
CACCGCCTGCGAGACACACGGACTGCGTCCGCAGGAATATGTTACGGCGGCCAGCCCGTGTATTATTACATGGTCTCATTGGAGTAAAATTTTTGCGCAACATTTGCATCGCATCTCTTTGTCGCGCTTACGGGTAGGCTCGGTCATGTACGTCTATGTACACTCCTTCGCCGCATTCCGCGCGCTCCGCGACCTGCTTGCAACTCTTGTGCAAAACCGACGACCGGGTATAGCGCTCGCATTCTTCGCGCGGACGAAGCAAAAAGTTGCGGGAATCGTGCGCTTATATGCGGTTGTTTGATACCTGTTTTAACGTTAAGTACAATGAATTTTTAATAATTTTATAAAAAGGCGGGCGAGGCCCGCCTTTTGTGCCATATGTAAGGCTCCCCTGCCAAGGGGAGCTGGCGCGAATGCGCCTGAAGGGTTTTATTGCAATACATAATCCTAAAATCACATGTCAATTGCAGGGAATATGCCAGTGTGCGGAAACAACCCTTTCGGCACGCCGCGCGTGCCACCTTCCCTTGGCAGGGCAGGCTCGGAAGCGGCAAGGATGTTTTTATCGGTGGTATAACAAGTGGATAGAAAATTTAATAAAAAACTTGTCGAAAGGGCGAGGAGTCTGCGCGTGAATATGACAAGGGAGGAGCGGCATCTTTGGTATGACTTTTTAAATACCTACCCCGTAAAGTTTACCCGGCAGAAAATAATAGGCAATTACATTGTAGACTTTTATTGTTCAAAAGCAAAATTGGTTGTCGAGTTGGACGGTTCTCAGCATTACGAAGAAGAAAACTTTGAATATGACTGTGTGAGAAGTAAATTTTTATCGCAATACGGATTAACGGTCATCCGTATACTCAACCGTGACATCAATGATAAATTTAAAGATGTATGCGTGTATATTGACAAAATAGTAAAAGAACGCTTATAAAAACTGCGCATTAATCATTCGGCCATGAACCTTACCGATCTCAAGTTCGTCTCCGAAAAAAGGGAGAAGGACTTCAACAAACTCAATATCTATTCGCAGGAAGACCTCGTGCGGCACTTTCCGCGCGATTACCTTGACCTAACGAGGACGGACACGATAGCATCGGCCTACCACAACGACTTCATTTTAACGCTGTGCGAGGTGGTAAACGTCGAATTCAACCGCTATTCCCGCCGCCCCTACGTAAAGGCGCTGTGCCGCCAGGGAGACTATCTCTTCACGGCCATATGGTTCAACCAGCCATACGTCGCCGGCAAACTTACGGCCGGCGAATACCTCTTTTACGGCCGCGTGCAGAACCGCTACGGGCTGGGCGCCTCCATGGTCAATCCCACCTTCGAGCGCGCCGATAACAACATCAAATTAAAGGGCTATCTGCCCGTCTATCCCCTCGCCGGTTCGCTCACGCAGGGAGCGGTGCGCACGGCGGTGAAGCAGGCCCTTTCAAATGTAAGGATAGTCAGCGCCATTCCCGACGCCCTGCAAAAAAAGTACGGGCTCATCGACCTCAAGTCCGCCTATGCCGGCGTGCATCTGCCCACCGGCGCGGAGTGCGCCGCGGCCGCCGCCGAGCGCATAGCGGTAGAGGAGTACTTTCTCCTCGTTTCGGCCTTCAAGATCATAAAGGGGGACAGCCGGACGGCGCGCCTGCGCACCTATTCCGTCACGGCGGAGGACGTAAAAAACTTTGCCGCCCGCTTTCCATTTGAACTGACCAAGGGGCAGAAGGACGCGGTAAACGCCGTGTATGCCGATTTCAAATCGCCCGACGTGATGAACAGGCTCATCCAGGGCGACGTGGGCAGCGGCAAAACGGCCGTGGCCGTCGCCGCGGTATTCATGGCGTTAAAGTCGGGCAGGCAGGCGGCAATGCTCGCCCCCACCGAGGTGCTCGCCCGCCAGAACGCCGCGCTCTTAAAGAAGTATCTGCCCGAATACCGCGTGGAATTTCTCTCCGGCTCTACGCCCGCGGCCGAAAAACGCGCCGTAAAAAAGGGGCTTGCCGAAGGCAGCATAGACGCCGTCTGCGGCACGCACGCCCTCATTCAGGGCGATGTGGAGTTTGCCGATCTCTCCCTCGTGGTCTGCGACGAGCAGCACCGCTTCGGCGTGGGGCAAAGGGCCTCACTCACCGCCAAGGGCGCGGCGGTGGATACGCTCGTCATGTCGGCCACGCCCATTCCGCGCACGCTCACGCTCATCTTTTACGGCGATCTCGATGTCACCACTATAAAGGATAAGCCTGCCGCCCGCCGCGAAATTTCCACCTCCGTAATCCCCGCCCGCCGCTATGGGGACATGCTCGCCTACATCTCTTCGGAGGTGAAAAAGGGTGTGCAGGCCTACTTTGTCTGCCCCAAGATAGAGGGCGACGACGAAGGCTCCGTCATGTCCGTCACCGAGCTCTTTGAAGAACTGCAAAAAAAGATGCCCGGCGTGCGGCTGGGGCTCATGCACGGCAAATTGAAGGACAGGCAGAAGAATGAGGTGATGGAGGCCTTCCGCAACCGCGAGTACGACGCCCTCGTCTCCACCACCGTCATAGAGGTGGGCGTGGATGTGCCCAACGCCACCATAATGGTCATCTACAATGCCGAACGCTTCGGCCTTTCCCAGCTCCACCAGTTGCGCGGGCGCGTGGGCAGGGGGGATAAACAGAGTTACTGCTTCCTGCTCATGGGCAGCGATACGGAAGTGGCGCGGGCGCGCCTTTCGGTGCTCAAGAACAACTCGGACGGCTTCGCCATTGCCGAAAGCGATCTCAATATGAGGGGAGGCGGCGACTTCATGGGCACCCGCCAGAGCGGACACGTGATAGGCGATCTCAAAAACCTGCGCTTTCCCGTCTCGGCCATATTCACGGCCAAGGCCATATCGGACGACGCCTTCTCTTCCGCCGCCTTCGATACCTCCGAACTCCGCCGGGCCGCAATGCAGAAGTACAACAAACTCAAGGACGTAATACTCAACTGACCGCCGCCTGTTCAGCGTGAGCGGCAAAATAATTCAACGGATAAAGGAAGCAAATTGTATGGATAAAAAATTTCCCGCCGTCTACGTCGTGGGCGACAGCACGGTGTGCAGCTTTGCCCCGTCGGGATATCAGCCCAAGTGCGGCTACGGAACGCGCCTTTCGCGCTATCTCGCGGAGGGGGTAAAGGTCGTCAATCTCGCCCTGTCGGGGCGTTCCTCCAAGAGTTTTCTCGCGGAGGAAAATTACGCCGTCCTCAAAAACAGTCTCTCCTGCGGAGATTTCCTGGTGATAGCCTTCGGCCACAACGACGAAAAGAGGGAGGAGGAGCGCTACACAAATCCCAATCCGCCCTATACCTGTGCGGATACCTCCCGCGGGCTGCCGTTCGCATATAATCTCTACGCAAACTATATCTGCCTCGCCCGCGAGCGGGGCGCGACGCCCGTGCTGTGCACTCCCATAGTGCGCCTCTCGGAAGAGGACGACTATTCGGGGGTGTGCGGCCACATAACCGCCTCGTGCGGCGGCTACGACGGCGGCGACTATCCCGCCGCCATACGCGCGCTGGGCAGGCAGACGGATGTGACCGTGCTCGACCTCACCCGCGCCACCATGGAGCGCTATCTCCGGCTCGGCCACCTGTCGGCCGCGCGCTTTCATGCGCTTACGGCCACGTCGGGCGGCGTGCCCGTCGGACTGGACGGCACCCATCTTAACAGATACGGCGCTGCATGGACGGCCTACGACTGGGCCTGTCTGCTGGCCCAGAGCGACTGTCCGCTTAAAAAATATCTGTCGCCCCTTGTGCAGCCTCCCGCAGAGGAAGAGTACGCCCTAGCCGCAGATCCTCCCT
>CALVLX010000002.1 GCA_944341195.1 uncultured Clostridia bacterium | reverse complement strand
AAACCCTTTCGGCTTGCTCTGCAAGCCACTTCCCCTTGGCTGTGGCAGCTACGTTGCGGCAGGAATTTTTAACGATTTATTATAAGCGAACTTTGAGATTTCTCCGTTCCGCGCGCCGCAGGCGCGCTTCAGTCGAAATGACATAAAAGGGGGCCGCAGGCGCGCTCCAGTCGAAATGGCTAGAGCTGCCGCGCCCGTCCTCCGCCCTCCCCGCCGCGCGGAGGGGACGGGCGGGGGAGATATATTCTTCTGCCCGGCCAGACGGCTCCGCCGCCGTTGAACGAGGAGAGGACATGTTCCTCCTCCCCCGCCCTTGCGGCCAGCGAGGAGAAATCTTCCAGCGGCCGCGCAACTATGTATTGACAGGGCTCATCGGTTATGCGGCAGATGCAGCCGCGCTCCGGCGCGCCCAATGGACAGCAATAGACACATTCGGCAGACCGCGCCCCGCCCTCGCCTATGCGGATGAAGGGCGGCCTGTCGCATACCAACTTAAACATTTTATATATGATATGCGGCAAACGCGGCGCAATGTTAACATATTTGGCGGACAACTTATATAAAATAGAGCATAATGACACACAACGTTTACAGATCGGCGGCGCAGGTGACGGCCTTTACGACGATAGAGAAGGCGATATCCTTTGCATACAGAGTTATACTTTCGCGCTTTCTCGGGGCGGAGGGCGTGGGCATATACCAGATATGCCTTTCGGTGTTTTCGGTATTTCTGACGGCGGCTTCGAGCGGGATACCCGTGACGGTTTCGCGCATGATAGCAAAGCAGAGCGCGACGGGCAGCGCCGCGGGAAAGCACGAGGTTGTGACGGCGGGCGTTATAAGCACGCTGATGTTTACCGTGCCCGCGGCGGCGATAATATTTTTCGGCAGGGAGCTGATAGCCTTTCTCTTCCCCGACAGACAGAGCCTGGATATATTCATAATTCTGCTGCCGGGGCTGATACTGACTTCGATATACGCCGTGATGCGCGGGGCGTTCTGGGGCAACAAACAGTTTTTGCCCTATTCGCTGATAGAACTTGCCGAAGACAGCGTGATGGTTGTGCTGGGTTCGCTGCTGGTGTCCACCTCCTCTTCGCCTTCGGACGGAGCAATGCGTGCCACGCTGGCGGTGCTGATATCCTATGTGTTTTCGTTTGCCGTTTCGGTGGGATGGTACCTTAAACACGGCGGAAAATTTATAAATCCCGGCAGACAGCTGAAGCCACTGCTGGCTTCGGCCGTGCCGATAACGGCGATGAGGACTTCCACATCGCTGCTCAATTCGGTGGTGGCAACCTTTCTGCCAGCACTGCTCATAGGCGCGTGCGGCTGCGACAGCGGAGAGGCGTTGGCGCTCTACGGAGCTGTGACGGGAATGAGTCTGCCCGTGCTGATGATACCCGGCTCGCTGATAGGTTCGATAGCCGTGGTCTCCGCGCCCGAGATGAGCGAAAATTACTATGCCGGCAGGCACGAGAAACTGAAGAGAGACATAGAGAAGACGCTTGAGACAGCCACGCTGATAGCGGCGCTGCTGGTGCCCGCCCTTGTTACGCTGGGCGACGACATAGGCGTACTGCTCTTCGGCAACGCATTCAGCGGCGAGGTGATAGAGAGATTTGCCTTTATGCTGCTGCCTATGTGCGTATCCATGATGACGACGACGGCGCTGAACTCCATGAATTACGAAGTAAAAACGCTGATATACTTTTTTATAGGCGCGCTGTTCATGCTGGTGTGCATATTTACGCTCACGCCCGCGCTGGGGATATATTCGTACATGGTAGGCATGGCGGGCAGCAATATCATCACGGCCGCGCTCAACCTTTATCTGCTGCGCAAGGAGTGCAGGGGAATAGCCTATGCAAAGCACATCCTAAAGAGCGGCGGGGCGTGCGCCGCGGGCGCGGCGTTCGGCTGGCTGGCGCGCAGGCTGACGGGAGCTCTGCCGCCCCTTGCGGGAGCGCTGATATGCGGATGCGCCGTGACGGCGTTCACCGTGGCGGCCTTTTACGCCATGGGCATAGACGCGGCGCGCCCCCTGAAGGAGCTTTTAAAGAGGAAAAAGCGCCTCCCCGCAAAGGGCGGAACGCGCTGACGTAGGAAATGCGATCGGCAGCAAGGATATCCGCGCGGCCGCCGTGCATACGGCGGCCGCGCGGATATTTTTAATTTGCGCCCCTCCCGCTTGCTCCGCCCCGTCTTCCGGCCGCGGCGAAGAGTGAAAACGCGCCGCGGACGGCGAGGACTATTAAAAATGCGCCGAACAGTCTGCGCAGAAGGACTGCCGGGAGAATGAGGGCGACGAGCGCGCCGAGCAGCGACGTTATGACCGCGGGGATTATTATGGCGGCCAGACCGCGCGTGCACACAAGCCCCTGCCTTTTGTGCACGGCAAGCGACACGCCGGCCATGGGAAGAAAGGAGATGAGATTTGTGACCTGCGCGGCGTGCTGCCCCACTCCGCAGAAGAAGGTGAGCGCGGGGATCATGACCGTGCCGCCTCCCATGCCCATGCCGCCTATGAGCCCGGAGAGAAAGCCCGCGCACAGATACAATAAAAAGGCCATTACACGCCTCCCGAAAATTTAACGTTCATATCATCATCCTTATGCCGGCGGCCAGCATGACGGCGACAAAACAGGCCGAGACCACGGCCGGCGGCAGTTTGCCGAGAAGGAGCGCGCCAACAGCCCCGCCGGCAACGTTGCCGAGCGCGGCGGGGATTATTATGCCGGGCGACGCCCAGCCGCCGAAAATGTAGCCGAGCGAGCTGACGAGGCAGACGGGAGCGATGACGGCTATGGCCGTGGCGTGGGCCTGCTTCTGGCCGTAGCCCGAAAATTTTGAGAGCACGGGCACGGCTATCATGCCCCCTCCGCCGCCGAAAAGTCCGTTTACGAGGCCTATGAGCATTCCGCCGAATATGTGCCGTTTGGCTTTTGCGAGCGCGCCGATAATCTTCATGCCCAATAAGTTTGTGCAAATTAAGCGCGATTATTTAATTTTTTACTCGATTTTCACCCAGAATTAGTTGCTTAAAAGGTTGATTTATATTAAAATGTAATGGTATGGTTGGCGCAGAGCGGAATTGCGCCCGGCGCAGCCGTACACGACGGAAAATTTTGCAATTATTTTTAAGGAAACAGATATGAGCAAAAAATTTAGAAGCAAAAATGCAAAGTACAAATCGGCCCTGTGCGGCATAGTAGCCGTTGCGGCCTCCTTTGCAATGTTCGCCAGCGCGTGCACCAATCCTTCCACCGACGACGAGGAAGAGACGGGGACTTCCACGCAGGTAGACGAACAGGTACTCAAGAACGGCAACTTTGAATTCTTTGAGGACGGCGACGGCGACTATCTTTTGGGCATCCCCAACAGCTGGTCTTCGGCGACGGGAAGCGGAGCCAGCTCCTCCGATTCAAGGTCGGGCGTGCTGAACACCACGGCCGAGAACTGGAACAGGCTGACGGACAAGGATCTTCCTCAGGCGCTGTGGGACAACGCCGCCCTCGAATCGGACGACGATGACTACGTAGACTACAACGGCGATCCCAAGGATCTGCCCTTTGCCGATCCCGCGGCGGCCATCCTTGAAAACGAGGACGACGACGAGGACGACGAGACGGACGATTACTACATTGCCGAGGACGCCGAATACATCGCCAACCCCTACACCCACGAATACCGCTGGGTGACGGAGAACGGCGAGGACGTGCTCTACAATGCCGCCGGGGAAAAAGTTGATTGCTACTACAATGATGACGACGGCAAATACTACACGACTTCCACCTTTGAAGAGGACAGCCGCATAGAGACCAACGTGCTGATGATCCACAACTACGTTGAGGACGACAAGCAGGGCACGCAGACTTCGTACACCTCCTCCACCACGCTCACTCTGGAGGCCAACACGGCGGCGAAACTGAGCGTGTGGGTGAAGACGAGCGATCTGTACTTCGGCGGCAACAACGATACGAGAACGGAGTCCATAGACCAGCGCGGCGCGTACATTTCGGTTGCGCAGTCCGTGAGCGGCACGACGATAGACGCATTTTCGATCAAGAACATAAACACGGCCGTGCTCAACCACTACGACGAGCAGTCGGGCGAATGGGCTTCGAACAACGGCTGGGTGCAGTACACCGTGTTCATCAGCGCGTGCGACTATGCCGAGACGACGATAACCCTCACCGTGGGGCTGGGCGAAGCCAGCAACTACACGGTTGAAGGATATGCGTTCTTTGACGACATAACCTACGAAAAGTACCTGAACGTAAACGACATGGTGCTTGCGGCATACGGCGACGAGACGGCAGATCTGGACGAGGCGTATGCGGCGTTCGACGAGCGCGTGGGCGATTCGACCTGCACGATAATTTCCGACGCGGACGAAAAACTCTTCCGCGTGGACAAGGAAGTGTTCAACGACGGCGAACAGATCGTTTCCCACTTCAGCGGCACATATGAATTCCACCTTGACCTTGCGATATCCGAATATCTCGACGAGGGCGGACGCACGGACGTCACCCTGACGGAGAGCAACCTTGCAGCCGGACTGACGGCCGACGACAACGGATACGTGAGCAGCCGCGGCAGCGTAAACAAGGGCGAAAACATAGGCGACCTTGAAATGCCCGAAAGGACTTACCTGCCCACCGACATAAATATTTCCACTGCGGACGACGTAATTGCCAACCTCACCGTAACGGGAGCAGATTCCTGGACGGCGATAGGCGGCAAGTACGAAAGCGCAATAAACGAGGCCCTGAAGACGGCCGTAGACCTCCCCGGCGCGGGCGAGGACGCAAACGTACTGCTCATGCTCAGCGCGAGGGGCGCGGCCTACGAGGCAGTCATCTCCGATCCCTCCTTCACCATCTCCAACGACGGATACAAGATAGTATCCTTCTGGATGAAGACGAGCGAACTCAACGGCAAGACGAGCGTGACCGTAACCGCAAGACAGGCGGGCAACGAAGACGCATCCGGCTCGTTTGAAGTGGATTCCACGACCGTGGACAAAGTGACGATAAACGACGTTGAGGACGTATACAACGGTTGGGTACAGTGCTATGCGCTCGTTTCGTGCACGCTCGAAGAGGGCGAGGGCACGGAAGACCAGGCATTCGAACTCGTAGTAAATTACGGCCCCACCACCATCAAGGATACGGATAAGAACAGCTATTACGGCGGCTGGGCGGCGGTGACGAACATCTCCGTGCTCGACCTCAACGACGAGGATGCGTTCGGCTATGCCGACAGCTCCACGAGGGCGGCTTCGCTCTCCATCACGGAGGACGCATCCGAGGACGAGATAGTATTCGACGATCCCTTCGGCGCAGGCAGCGAGATAGAATCGCAGATAACCAAGCCTTCAAGCTACAAGGGCTACAACGGCGCGAGCGCGCTCACTTCGAGCGTGCCCGTGGATACGAGCGAATACGACGAACCCGACGAGTACGCATACGCCGGACTGATAAACAAGGAATACCGCGAGGCATATGCCGAGACATATGCGGAGCTCCTGAACAGGCTTGACGCAAGCAGCCCCATAAAGGCGCTCTTCACCGACGAAAACGAGTGGAACAGCGTATTCGGCACGGCCACGCAGCCCCTCCTCATCGTAAACACCGTGAGGACGTTCGCCGAAACAGAGGGCATATACAATTACGGCTATATGGGCGAGAGCGCTTCGATAAGCGCAAGCAGCTACACGGCCGTGAGCGTGAGGGTGAAGGTTTCCGAGGGCGCGGTTGCCACCGTATACCTTGTAGATCCTTCGAGCAGGGACACGATGACGTTCACCACTCCCGAATACACGTTCTGGTACGACAACGACGGCAACGTTCTGAAGGGCGAACCCGACGAAGACTGGAGCCGCGAAGAGATGCGCGCCAACATCGCCTACACCATGCAGAGCAACGGCCTCTACAAGGCAAAGGACGGCGACGGGCTGTACGCAAACCTTTCCAACTACACGTTTGAATACTTCGACGAACGCGCAGACTACTACGATGTACAGGGCCACGCAGTTTCGTTCGACAGCCTCGAAGAGGGCGTGACCTACTACTCGACGGCCGACGCGCTGCATTACGCACCCCACTACCTTGTGGCAAGCGACGGCACGAGAGTGTTCAAGTATATCGAAAACACGGGCATCTTATTCAACGCAAAATATAATTATATGGTTGAAGACGAACCCGACGAGAGCACGAGCGTGGAGATGTTCGACATCACCCTTGCAGTTCCCCGCTACACGGCGGAGGAAGTTCCCACCCCCTACTCCTTCACGATAGACGCGATAGCAAATCCCGAACTTGCCGGCAGGTGGATAACGGTAAACTTCTTCATCCACGGCGGCAACGAGGCAAAGGATTACAGGCTGGAGCTCTGGAGCGGCACGCGCGACGAGCGCACGCAGGACGTTGAAGAGGGCACCTACGTACTCTTTGACCACAGCTCGGTAAGCATAAGCGAGGACACCTACAATTCGCTCGTTGCCGAATACACGGACAACATCGCAGAGGCATACAAGACGGCCCTCCGCGCGGCGAAACCCGACATTGAATTTGCCTCCAACGACGAGAGCCTGGCTTACTACGAAGAGCTGGCCGAAGAGAACGGAATAGCAAAGGCCGACATATACAACTATGCCGCCATGTACTACACCTACACTCTGTACGACAGCGCATCGTATGTTCCCTTCAACGCCGACACGGCCGAAGAGGACGAGACGGGTTACAACTACGCATACGGCGATTACAGCGAGGCGCTTGCCCTGCTGAGAGTTGAGGACATCTTCTCCGGCGACGCCGTGAAGAGCTCGCCGATGATGAGCATGTTCATCGACTACTCGACGACGGAAAAGGACATCTCGATAGGTTCGGCTTCGGAAGTGACCGACGACGAAGAGGACGAGACGACGACCACGGACAACACCAACGTGTGGCTGCTGGCTTCATCCATAATCATGGTAGTGGCCATCCTCATCGCCATAGCGGTAGTTCTGCTGAGAGACCTGCGCAAGAGATTCAAGTTCACGCGCAGACCTAAGGTAGGCAAGAACAATTACAACTACAAGAAGAACAGGCGCTATGTGCGCACCTACGTCAAGGAGCACGGCGAAGCGCCCGTGAACGGTGACGCGACTGCGGCAACGCCCGAACAGCCCGCCGAAGATACGGCAGACGAGGCGACCGAGGTAACGGACGCGACAACCGCCGAAGGCACCGAAGAGGCAACCGAGGCTGCGGCCGATACGACCGCCGAAGTCACCGAAACGGCGACCGAAGGCGAGAACGAACAGCCCGCAGAGGACGACAAGCCCGAGGGCAATAACTAAACAGGACGCCGCACAGCGGCAGTGAGGCGGGCCCGCAAGTAATCTTGCGGGCCCGCTTAATTTTGCGCCGTCATTTGAGGACGGCAAAGAAAGTCGAAATGGCAGGAAAAAGGCGTGGTCGAAATGACAGACAGGGTTAATAACACAAAGGCGATGTTTGGCAAAGCCACTATATGTCATCTTGAGCGGAGCCGAAAGATCTTAAAGTTTGGGTATGTGCGGAAATATTACTTTAAATAAAACCCTTTCGGCTTGCCATGCAAGCCACTTCCCCTTGGCAGGGGCAGCTATATCGCGGCGGAGATTTTTATTGCCTTGTCGTAACCGTACTTTGAGATTTCTCCGCTCGCTACGCTCGGTCGAAATGACAGAAAAGGGGCGTGCCGAAATGACGTGAGGACATAACCGGACTTTGAGATTTCTCCATTCCGCGCGCCGCAGGCGTGCTTCAGTCGAAG
>CALVLX010000001.1 GCA_944341195.1 uncultured Clostridia bacterium | reverse complement strand
CTGCGCGGCAGCCATTCTTGTATTTGTGTATCTGGGCTGGTGGGGCATGGCGTGCGTGCTCGGAGCGCTGGCAAGCGGTATGCTCATGGTATACTTCAAGCGCAGGCAGGAGGCGCTTGAGGAGAGCTGTGCTCCCCCCGCTCACGGCGACTTCATAACAGGCCCCCTGAAGAGGGACGACGGAGAAAACGGGAGCGACAGCGGAGAGGACAGATAGGGCGCAGAAAGCTATTTATAATATGTGCGCGTGCGCGCGTATATTATGGCCGCACTGCACTTATTTTATGCACCGAAAGATTAAATTGAATACATTATCGCCGGCCGCGGCCGCGGGGATTGTGCATTCCCCGCGGCCGCGGCATATTTTGGCAATGCCAAAAAAACATATTGTAAATACGCAAAACGCCCGGTCTTCGGCGCAGTACCCGCCGGCACGCGCCGCGGCGCATTCACATATCCGTAAGCCCGACGAGATAATCGACGGAAACGGAGAAAAACTTTGCAAGCGCAATCAGATTGCTCATGCTCGGTTCGCGGAGGCCGTTCTCCCAGAGACTGATAATACCCTTGCTCACGCCGATGTTCTTTGCCAGTTCCACCTGCCCCACTCCGTATTCGCGGCGCAGCTCTTTCAATCTGACCGAAAACGTACTTGTCATACCTCAATTATTTTCTCACAAATGTAAGAAAAATGCTTGTCTTCTTACTTTTATAAGAATATAATTATAATATAAAAATAAAACAAGAGGAGTTTTGTATGTATGAGTAAGAATGTTAAAAAAACCTTACAAAAAATGAACAAATCATTTTAAAGGCAAAAATCAACCCGCTTGCACTGCTTAAGGACTTTATCGTATGCGTCGTGATAATAGCGATAGGCATCGTGATAAACAACATCTTAGGCGAACAGGGCGGCGAGAACGGCGCGCAGATAGGCTTATATGTCATGCTTGCGTTTATCGCGGTTGCAGCGATAAAATTCATTATAGCCGTTCTTTACATAGTGATGACGGCGCTGGCCGTTACGAGCAGGCGCGTTGTCGGCAAAGTCGGCGTGCTCAAAGTTGAGTCGCTCGATCTTCAGATAGACAAGGTTGACAACGTATCGATAAAGACGCCCTTTATAGGAAGAATACTGCACTACTCCACCATGGAAATAAAGAGCACGGGCAGTTCGACAGGCTGGAAATAAGGTACATAAGCAACGGCCCCCAGCTCAAGAACGCGATAACCGAAGCCGTTGAACAGCACGCCGCAGATGCGCGTCAGGCCCAGGCCGCGGAAATTGCAAGAGCAATGAGCATGGGCAGGCAGTAATTGATAAATAAAATATTTCTACCCCCGACGGAATTGGTGCCGGCGCATATGCGGACAGCGTGTGCGCCGGCATCTCTTTGTTTATATTGGTAAGAATATTAAGGAAATCCTTACTTGTTTGCGGATTACCGCCAAAAACAGGCTGAAATACGCCGTTTTGACGGGTTTTTAGCCGCTATTTTAATAAATACACGCGGCGTTGATACGCTGCGGCGGCAATCAGGCTGCCGCCCCGCTTACCCGCACTTTGAGATCTTTTTCACTTACCCCGGCTTTGAGATCTTTCGGCTGCGCGCCTTGAGGGCGCTCCGCTCAAGATGACATTAATGGGCTTCGCCAAACATCATTCTTTCAGCGTCGTTAAGCTAAACCCCTGTCCTGTCATTTTGACTATCACCCCTTTCCCCTCCCGCCGTTTCGTCCGATGCCACCCTTTTATCATTTTGGCCGGCGTATTTTTTCTGTCATTTCGACCACGCCCTCTTTTCTGTCATTTCGACCGAGCGCAGCGAGCGGAGAAATCTCGAAGCCGGATTGCAATAAAGTGCTATAAAACAATCCCGCCGCTACATAGCTTCCCCTGCCAAGGGGAAGTGGCTTGCGCAGCGAGCCGAAAGGGTTCTGTTTAAACCCCGCACTTGCCCGCACTTTGAGATCTTGCGGCACATAACTCAAGATGACACGGAACGCGTTTCCCCGACATCGCCTTTTTTCATTTAAGAGAAGCGCGGCGCGCCGAACGGCGCGCCGCGCTTGAGTTATACCGGAAATTTTTTACAACATGCGCTGGGCCTGAATGAAGTATCCCCAGCGCGTGGAAGAGATCTGCTCTATCTTGGCGAAGTCTGAAGCCGTGTGAAGAATGTAGTTTTCACCCAGATACATTGCTACATGGCCTATTCTTTCCACCCCCGTGTTGTTCTTGCGCTGCGCGTTGGTGAAGAACATGAGATCGCCCCTCTTTAATCCGCTCTTTTTGACCGTGACGCCCTGCACGACCTGCGTGCGCGTAGTCATCTGCAAATTGACATCGGCCGCCACCTTAAAGATGTACTGCATGAGGGAGGAACAGTCGAAGGCCTGCGTTGAAAAGCCCGAAAGATACACGCCCTTGCCGTTGTGATAGCGCGTTGCGCCGTAGACGTACTTTACGCCCATGTGTTTTGTGCCTTCGGCGATGACCTCTTCCACCTCCTCGCCGGCGGATTCAAAGTCAACCAGAATGCAGTAGTCCTTATAGATATACGCCTCCGCGCCCTTGTACCACGTCCTATACCAGTTGCCGTGACTGCCGTCGGACGCATAGAGGGTATTCTTCTGCGCCGTGCCGAGCGACCTATAACCCGAGCCCGGCCCGCTGCGAATATTTACACTTTCGCCCGTGACCTTTATGTACATGACGAGTTTTACCTGCGGCTCCTCGGCGGGAGGCTCTTCGGCGGGGGGAGCGGGAGTCTGAGGCGGATCGGAAGGCGTTTCCGGCGGGAGCGGAGCGACTATCTCGCCGTCCGACGCGGGCGGAGTTTCCTGCCCGGGCGCGGCCGCGCATCCCGCAAAAGCGAGCGCAAAGAGCATGGCGAAGCCGCATAACAGTTTGTGCTTGTTTTTCATGAAATTCCTCCTGAAAAAAATTTTTACTCCCCGTATTATATCATTAAAACATGCGGCCGCGCAATGCAAAAATTTTGGTACGTGCGGGAATATATGCTAGCCAACACACAGACGCCCGGCCGCGCGCGTGCGCGTCCGGGCGATATCACGTCAGGGGGAAATTTGCGTGCGGCGCGCCCGAGGACGCGCCGCACGCAAAAAATATTTACCTTACTTTTAACTGCGAAAAGACCTTTGCTATACTATCGTTTATGACGAGTTCGGCGCCGCCGTCCGCAGGAGTGGGCGTTTTGTTTATAACCACAAGATGCCTGCCGCGGAAGTAACCGAGAAATCCGGCCGCGGGATAGACGACGAGCGAAGTGCCACCCACTATCAGAGTATCTGCCGCGGAGATGGCCTCCGCCGCGCCGCGCATGACAGCGGGATCGAGACTCTCTTCATACAACACCACATCGGGTTTGATTATGCCGCCGCACCCGCAGCGCGGAATGCCCGAAGATGACTTTATGTATTCGGCAGAATAAAACTTATGGCAACGCGTACAGTAATTGCGGTGAACGGAGCCGTGCAGTTCGAATACGTTCTTTGAACCCGCCGCCTGGTGGAGGCCATCGATGTTCTGCGTGACCACAGCTTTGAGCCTGCCGGATTCTTCGAGCCGGGCAAGACAGATGTGCGCGGCATTTGGGCGAGCCTGCAAAAACAGCATCTTTTCGCGGTAAAACGCATAGAATTCCTCCGTCCGCCGCACAAAAAAGGTGTGCGACACTATCTCTTCCGGCGGGTAGTCGTACTTTTGGCTGTACAGTCCGCCCTGCGAGCGGAAGTCGGGTATTCCGCTCTCCGTGGAGACGCCCGCCCCGCCGAAGAAAACTATGTTTCCGCTCCCGTCTATAATTTGCTGAAGACGGGAAATTTCGTCAGTCATACAAAATCCCCCTTTTAAAGTTCAAGCCGCCGCAGGCGGAGCCTGCGGCGGCGGTCTGTTTTAATCCTTTACGCCCTCATTGAGCTTGGCGAGCAGAGCTTCGAGGTCGTTGCCGTGAACGAATACGGCCTCCTCTATGGTTTCGCCGTGGGCCATTGCGCAGCCCAGGCAGTGCATACCCACAGCTTGCAGAATTTCCGCGCTGTTGGGGTTGATCTTGAGGCAGTCTACGATGAGCGTATCCTTGGTTATCTTTGCCATTATATGGTTTCTCCGTTTGATTTATTTTTGTGGTAATAGTATAGCACAACGCGCGCGTTTTTACAAATATTTTAACGCACTTTTTCGCAAAAATCAATCGGGGGTTGTTTCGTCCCCGCCGCGCCCGGCAGGCATAGCTTGCACACAGCGCGGCGACGACGCCGTACCCCATGACGGGTACTGCGTATGTACGCAAAAATACAGCGCCCGCAAAACCCGTTGCGAGGCCTGCGATCAGCGGAAGGAGCACACATAATACATTGCCCGCCCTGCCCGCATATGCGCGGCTGCCTATGAGCTGACTGCACAGCAATCTGAAATAGCCGGAAAACTGACTCATAAACTCGCCCCCTTATGTTCTTCATCAGGATATATATGCCGCCCATTTGAATTTTGTAAGCCGACATACGTAAAAATTTCCTCTATATCCGGCGTCCTGCAGACGACGCCTTCGCCGCAAAACGGCCTCTTTGAAAGGAAGGTGCAGCCGAACGCGCCTTCATTTAACCCTATGGAGAAACCCCGAAGCAGAGTATAAAACGGCGCAAAAAGCCGCGGGCAGAGACATGGCTCTGCCCGCGGCAAATCTACTTGTAAAAATTGCATTGAAAGGGATATATTGCGGGACGAATGACTGTTACTTATCCTCTTCCCTGCCCTTATCCTCCTCTTCCTCCGCGGGGCTGACGACAACGCAGAGTTCGGTTACGCGCCTGTCATCCGTTGCGGTGACGGTGAGAGTGAGATTTTCGTATGTGAGCATATCGCCCTTGGCGGGAACTTTGCCGAGCATATCCATCACCCAGCCGCCTACGGTCTGACTGTCGGATTCTATTTCGTCGAGTTTGAAATAGTCGCAGAAGTCGCCCACCGTGGCACCGCCGAGAACTTTGTACTCGTTTTCGGAGACCTGGGTTATATCCGAGAGGACGTCGTCGTGCTCGTCCCATATTTCGCCCACGAGCTCTTCGAGGATATCTTCCATCGTGACGATACCCGTAACGTCGCCGAACTCGCCCGAAACTATGGCCATATGCGATTTGGACTTTTGAAGCTGGCGCAGAACGGCCGAAATTTTTGCCGTGCCGACTACGAATACCGCGGGTTTTACGGCCTTTTCTATGGAAAAATCTTCCTTGCCGCGCATGGCGATAAAGTCCTTTTCGTGCAGGATGCCGATTACGTTATCCACGGTATCCTTGTACACGGGCAGGCGGGAGAAATGCGTCTCTTCGAATATCTGCGATATATCCTCCACCGAACTGCCGGCATCGGCCATTACAACGTCCACGCGGGGAATGAAGATATCCTTTACTTCGAGGTCGTTGAACTCTATGGCGCTCTTTATGAGCTCCGATTCCTGGGCGTTTATGCCGCCCTCGTGTTCGGCCTCGTCCACCATGGTGATGAGTTCGTCGTCCGTGATGGTGTTGTCCTCCTTGCTCCTGAACAGCTTGTTGAGCAGTTTTTTCCACTGCGAAAACAGGAAATTGAGGGGCAGAAGCACATATATGAGCACATTTATTATGGGCGCCGAGAAGAACGCGAAAGTTTCGGGGAATTCCTTCGCAAGGCTCTTGGGGCTTATTTCGCCGAATATGAGCACCAAAATCGTGAGCACTATGGTGGACAGCACCGAAGCGAGATCGTTGTTGCCGTTGCACCATGAAATAAAGAGCAGCGTGCCCATAGACGACGCCAGAATATTGACTATGTTGTTGCCGATGAGTATGGTTGAAAGCAACCTGTCATAGTCGTTGGCGAGTTTTAATACCAGTTTGGCGCGTCTGTTGCCGTCGTCCGCCTTTGTCTTTACGCGGACTTTGTTTAAAGTAGTGAAAGCCGTCTCCGTGGCCGAAAAATAGGCCGAAAAGATGAGGCACACTATGATGATTATAATTAATACTACCTGATTCATAACTTCCTCCACAATTAATAAGCGTTAAAAATAAAATTACCGCCGCTCACAATTTTAAAGGGAAGTTATCAAGCGTGAAGTGCGCGCGCCTTGAGCCTGAAATTGTGCCCGTTACGCACGCCCTACTTGGTCCGGATGCGTCGTCCATATCGTTTCCTCTTAAAAGTATTATTTATATTATAACATCCGAAATTATTTTTTGCAACAATGTGAAGCATATTTGTGCTAATTTAATAATAAAATTGTGATTAATAACAAATTAGAGCCCTTCGGCCGCCTCCGCCGGGGTTTTTGGAGAGGTGAGAACGCGCACAGACCTGCGGTAGGCGAACACGAAGTAAACTATTTCGGCCGCGGCCGTTATCGTCCACGACACGGGGTAGAGCATATACAGGAGCGTAGTGGTGCCCTGTACGGGGAAGATGACGTACACCCAGAATATCCTGAAGAGGCACGAACCGATGATGACCATTATAGTGGGGACTATAGTCTTGTTGAGGCCGCGCGAAGCCGAGATTGTGCAGTCCATGAAGGCTGATATCGCATACGAAAGGCACATGACCGTGAGGCGCTGTTTGCCGGCCTCTATGACGGCGGCTTTATCGGTGAATATGGCAAGGAAGAGATCGGCGCTGAAGAAGAGCACTAGCCCGAGCACAAGCCCGAAGACAAAGGAATATGCGAGAGATACCAGATAACTTTTGAGAATTCTCTGCCTGTTGCCCGCGCCGAAGTTCTGCCCGATAAAGGACGTACACGCCGTGTAAAAGGCGGCCATGAGTTCAAAGACTATGCTGTCGGCGTTTACGGCGGCGCTGTTGCCGTCCACCACCTCGTTGCCGAAGGTATTTACGCCCGACTGAATAAAGAGGTTGGCTATCTGGAAGATGGCGTTCTGAATGCCGGCCGGCACGCCCAGGAGAAGTATTCGCCCGGCAATATCACCGTGCAACCTGAGTTGCGAGAGGCGCAGCCTGTAGACGCGGCGGGTGCGGACGAGGGCTGCGAGTATGAGCACGCACGAGAGCCACTGCGATATGCTCGAAGCGAGGGCGACGCCCTCCACCGACATGTTGCAGACTATGACGAAGAACAGATTGAGAAGCACGTTTGTGATGCCGGCTATCGTAAGAAAGACGAGCGGTTTGCGAGTGTCGCCGTCGGCGGAGAATACGCCGTTGCCGAAGTTGTATACGGCCGTGCCCACGGCGCCGGTGAAGTAGATATATACATACAGCAGCGCGCCGTCCAGATAGTCGGGCTTGGTGCCCATCAGCGTGAGCACGGGACGGGCCAGCCCCATGGCAAGCGCGGCGATAACCAGTCCGAATATGACGGAGATGATAAACCCCGTATGCGACGCGCGGCGGGTACCCTCATCGTCTCCCGCCCCTATGCGCTGGGCGACGACGGCATTGACGCCCGTTCCGAAGCCTATCAAGAGCCCGGTGAATACGGCGACGTAGGTTGCAGTTGAACCGACCGCACCCAGGGCGTTTTCATCGGAGCTGAACTTACCGACGACGGCTACATCAGACATATTGAACAGCACCTGGAGAACGTTTGACAGCATGAGCGGCAGTGCAAATATAAAGATATTGACGAAGAGCGAACCGCTCGTCATAGTTATCATCCGTTTTTCGCGCGATCTGTGCATACTTAACCTTCTCCCATGCGAATGTTGTTATAATTGTTAAATGACTAACGCATTGTAGTATATCACTTTATAAAATAAAGTCAAACCAACGCGGGCTTTTTTGAATTTTTTCACCTATAAAAATTGCCGATATTTTTGTCCCCCTACCCCGCTAAAATATTTGACAAAGCCGATGTAATTTAGTAAAATATTTAAGCTGTTCAGAGATTGCAGGCACAATTTACGCGCCCGGCTTTGCTCTGACAGGTCTTGGCCGCGAGAAATTTATGTCTGGCCTTTGGCACATATCTTAATTGAATAGTTGTTTATGCACCGTTAGCTCAACTGGATAGAGCATTGGTCGCAAGAAAATTATTCAAAGGCTTATGCCTTTGGTTTAAAAATCAATTTAATAGTTGTTTATGCACCGTTAGCTCAACCGGATTGAGCATTGGTCGCAAGAAAATTATTCAAAGGCTTGTGCCTTTGGTTTAAAAATCAATTTAATAGTTATTTACGCACCGTTAGCTCAACTGGATAGAGCATTGGTCTACGGAACCAAAGGCTAGGGATTCGAATTCCTTACGGTGCACCAAAGAGGTATAATCCGAATTATTTGCTGATAACCAGCGAATGGTTCGGATTTTCTCTTTATATAGGCGAAGTTAAATAATTAAAGGGACTGCTCATCTGAGCAGTCCCCACTATTTACGCATGGGAGGTGACCCGCGGTGCCATTCGGGAGCCAACTTATTTATGTCTGATATTCTCCATAGAAAATATCATAAGAGCCTTAAACAAGGCCTTCATAAATATCACCTCCTTAAACACACCAGTGCAAATGGCACCTGTGCATTGGTAGAATTATTTTAGCATTAATACTACTATTTGTCAATACAGAAAAAGCTGCGGGTGCTTCTTATGAAGCACCCGCAGCTTTTTGTTCCTATCAATTTGCTCTGTAACCTGCGCGGCGCAGAGTTTCAATGATTTTCTGCTTAAAAACCCTTTCGTCAACAATGTCGTCAACTCTGAAATCGAATCTTGCACCGTTGTAGCTTGACGAGGCGTGAACACTTTTTCCGCCCGATTTATTCAGCATGTCCTCTATATCTTTCTGAGGGTTGGCGGCCTTTATCGTGTAGCGCACTTCCAATTCACCGTTGTAATTGCGCCTTACATCGACATTTCTGGCGCCGCTTCTTTGCAGTTCGGCTTTCAGCTCTGTTTCAGGGTCTTTGAATTCAAC